>JAFVZP010000043.1 GCA_017508105.1 Clostridia bacterium | reverse complement strand
ACGAAGCCTTGCAACACGAATTTGAGTTCGTAAACGCAGGCAGCAGAGGACTTCTGTGGTATTTCTACTTCGGCGTACAAAACGTAATTTATCCGCCCATCATCTTCCTCGGCATCGGCGCAATGACCGACTTCGGTCCGCTGATTGCCAACCCTAAGTCTATGATTATCGGTGCAGCGGCGCAGCTGGGTATTTTCTTAACCCTCGCCGGTGCAGTCATATTGGGCTTTACGGGTGCTGAAGCGGCGGCTATCGCCATCATCGGCGGTGCAGACGGTCCTACGGCAATCTACGTTTCTTCCAAATTGGCACCGCACTTGCTTTCGACCATCGCCATTGCAGCGTACTCCTATATGGCGCTCATTCCCATCATTCAAAAGCCCATCATGAAGGCGTTGACGACCAAAAAAGAACGTGCCATTAAGATGAAACAGCTCCGCAAGGTTTCCAAATTGGAAAAAGTTATCTTTCCCGTATTGGTTACCTTGGTCGTCGGCTTGCTCTTACCTGATGCAATTCCCTTGCTCGGTATGCTCATGCTCGGCAACCTGTTCAGAGAATCGGGCGTAGTGGAAAGACTTTCTTCCCAAGCACAGAACGGCTTGATGAATACCGTAACCATCTTCTTGGGTGTTGCGGTCGGCTGTAAGGCAAAGGGTGAAATTTTCTTATCGGTAGATACGTTGAGTATTATTTTACTCGGCTTGATTGCATTCTCCTGCGGTACGATCGGCGGCTTGTTGATGGCAAAGCTCATGAACAAGCTCTCCAAGGGCACAATCAATCCGCTCATCGGCTCGGCGGGCGTTTCGGCTGTGCCTATGGCGGCTCGTATTTCAGAGGATGTCGGTAGGGAATACGACCCGAGCAACCACTTATTGATGCACGCCATGGGACCCAATGTTTCGGGCGTTATCGGCTCGGCGATTGCCGCAGGCGCATTGCTCGCTTGCTTCGGTTAATAATTAGAGGTAAAAAATTATGGAAAAGAAAAAAGTTTTTATTACAGATACAATTTTGCGTGACGCACACCAATCGCAGGCGGCCACCCGTATGCGTTTGGAAGAAATGCTGCCCGTTTTAGAGCAGCTCGACGATATCGGCTATTATTCCTTGGAAGCGTGGGGTGGCGCAACCTTCGACTCCTGTTTGCGTTATTTGAACGAAGACCCGTGGGACCGCTTGAGAACGCTCAAAAAATACCTCAAAAAGACGCCCATTCAAATGCTTTTAAGAGGACAGAACCTGCTCGGTTACCGTCATTATTCGGACGACGTAGTGGAGAAGTTCGTTGCAAAGTCCATTGAAAACGGTATTGGCGTCGTGCGTGTATTCGACGCACTCAACGATAAGAGAAATTTGGAAACTGCCGTCAAAGCCATCAAAAAATACGGCGGTATCTGCGAAACGGCAATTTCCTACACCGAAAGCCCCGTACACACCATGGATTACTTTGTGAATTTAGCAAAGGACTTTGAAAGCATGGGCGCAGACAACATCTGCATCAAGGACATGGCAAACCTTTTATTGCCCTTTGAAGCCTATAAGCTCGTGTCCGCATTGAAGCAAAAGCTCAATCCGCAAACCAAAATCCATCTGCACACGCACAATACCACCGGTACGGGCGATATGGTCAATTTAATGGCAATTCAAGCGGGCGTGGACATCGTAGACACGGCGCTTTCGCCCTTGGGTAACGGTACGGCACAGCCTGCCACCGAACCTTTGGTTGCAACCTTAAAGGGAACGCAGTACGATACGGGTATTGAAATTGCTAAATTATTGCCCATCGTAGAGCATTTCAAGGGTGTTGCCGCACGCTTAAAAAAAGACGGCTTCCTCTCCGACAAGGTAACGGGCGTAGACGTCAATACCTTAATCTATCAGGTACCGGGCGGTATGCTCTCCAACCTCATCTCCCAGCTCGATAAAATGGGCAAGAGCGATAAGCTCATGGAATGTCTTGCCGAAGTACCCAACGTTCGAAAGGACTGCGGATATCCTCCCTTGGTTACGCCTTCCTCGCAGATCGTCGGAACGCAGGCGGTTATGAACGTCATCGCCGGCGAGAGATACAAGATGGTTACCAAAGAAACAAAGGACTTGTTTGCCGGTAAATACGGCAGATTGCCCGCACCTTTGAATGAGGAAGTGGCTAAAAAAGTGCTGGGGGATATTCAGCCCATCACTTACCGTCCCGCCGACGATTTAAAGCCCGAGTTTGAAGGCTTTAAGGCAGAATTGCAGGCAAAGGGATATTATGAAAAGGAAGAAGACGTACTCTCTTACGCCGTCTTTGAACAGGTTGCCGAAAACTTCTTCAAATGGAGAAAGGCGCAAAAGCAGGGCGTGGATAAGGATTTAGCTTCCGATAAAAACGGAGTATATCCCGTATAATCGCATAAATAAGTCGAGTCGGGGTGGAGCTTTCACCCCGATTTTTGTCAAAGCTCTAAAAGTCATTCTGTCTCATCAAAGATTTCGCCGCTTAAAGGGCGGCGTTTGAGGAGATTGGCAACGAGAGGATAGTTGGTATGAAAAAAGTTGTGGTAATCGGCGGTGGCGCTTCGGGCTTGATGGCGGCGTATGCGGCAGCAAAAAACGGCAACCACGTTCGATTGATAGAACAAAACGAAAAATTAGGCAAAAAAATATACATCACGGGCAAAGGGCGCTGCAACGTAACAAACGACGTCCCCGCCGGTGAGTTTTTGTCGAGCGTCGTGCACAATGCCAAGTTTTTAAACGGCTGCATCTATTCCTTTCCGCCCGAAAAAATGAAGGAATTTTTAGAAGATCACGGAACTAAACTGAAAACCGAAAGAGGTAACCGTGTTTTTCCTATTTCCGACCACGCCAGCGACATTACCAAAGCATTGGAAAAAGCCTGTAAAAATGCAGGCGTTATTATCCATTTAAACGAAAAAGTACTTGATTTAAGCGTTATAAACAGTACTATGTCTGACGTAATAACAACAAAAGGACGGTATGAATGTGATTGCGCCGTCGTTTGTACAGGCGGATTGAGCTATCCGACCACCGGTTCTACGGGGGACGGATATGAATTTGCCAAAAAGGCAGGACACAGCGTTGGCAAGCTCTATCCTGCGCTGACGGGCATTACCTTGCAGGGAAGCGATTTTTCAAAACTTCAGGGACTTTCCTTAAAAAACGTAGTTTTAACTGCAAGGCGAGGGGAAAAGAATATATACAGCGCCATGGGCGAGATGCTCTTTACGCATTACGGCGTTTCCGGTCCGTTGGTTTTGACGCTCTCCTCGCAAATTGCAAGGGAAAACGTAAAAGATATTACACTCACGTTAGATTTGAAGCCTGCACTCGATGAAACCAAGCTGGATAACAGAATTTTGCGTGATTTCGACGAGGGAAAAAACAAGATAATTTCCAACGTTTTACACGCTTTATTGCCCTCAAAATTGATTGATTTTGTGTTAAAAGAGGCAAATATCGCTACAAACAAGCAGGTAAACGCCGTTACGAAGGCGGAGCGTTTGCGCTTGGTACACGCTTTGAAGTTTTACCCGCTTTATCCCGTTGCTTTACGGGGGTTTGGAGAGGCGATTATCACCTCGGGCGGAATTGACGTTAAACAAATCAATCCAAAAACCATGGAGAGTAAATTGGTCAAAGGGCTGTATTTTTGCGGCGAGGCGTTGGATGTGGACGCATACACGGGCGGATTTAACCTGCAAATTGCCTTTTCCACGGGCTATGCAGCAGGAAATTCCATTCAATAACACGTTTTTTACGCAAAAATCTTGCTTTTTTCAGCAAAAGCTTTATAATTTATCTGCATTTCACATTATATAGAAACATACGTTAGGAGTTATTTTTTATGAACGTTATTCGAGAGGATATTTCTAAAAAACTCAATATAGCATTGGACGGTCCCGCAGGGAGCGGAAAGAGCACGGTTGCCAAAGCGCTAGCCGCCTCGTACAATATTTTGTACCTGGATACGGGCGCTATGTACCGCGCCTGTGCATTCAAGCTGGTCAAAGAGGGAGTATCCGTCCAAGATAGCGACAAAGTAAAGGCACTCATGGAGAATATTGATTTGACCGTACAGTATATCGACGGCGTACAGCATACCTTTTTGGACGGCGAGGACGTATCCGCTCAAATACGGCAAAACGAAATTTCCATGCTCGCTTCCACGGTATCAACTTATCCCTTCGTACGCGAAAAACTGGTACAAAAACAGCGGGAAATCGCCAAAAATCAGCCGTGTGTGTTGGACGGCAGAGATATCGGTACGGCAGTACTGCCCGATGCACCCTTTAAATTTTATTTAACCGCCGATTCTAAGGTGCGCGCACAAAGACGGCTGAACGAATTGCGGGAAAAGGGGAATACGCAAATGGATTTAACCACCCTGCAAAAAGAAATTGAGGAGCGGGACAAACAGGATATGAATCGGGAATTTTCCCCTCTGCGCCAAGCACCCGACGCCGTCGTCGTGGATAATTCCAATATGAACGCAGAGCAAACGCTCGCCTTTATCCGAGCCAAAATTCAGGAGAAAATTTAACGCTATGCAAGAAGTTACGGACGAAAAACAAGTAAAAAAGACCAAAAAAAAGAAGGAATACAGCATTTTACAGCCCGCCAACAAACAGGGCAGACACGTCAACGCAATGCTCAACGCTCTGCGCTTTTTCTTAGTACCTCTCAGCTGGCTGCTCTTTCCATTCAAGGTATTCGGGCATAAAAAAGTAAAGGACGGCGCCTGTATATACGTTTGCAATCATTACAGAATCTGGGACGTAGTATACCCTGCGTTGACGACGGACGAGGGCATTCATTACCTCGCCAAGAGCGAGCTTAAAAAATCCTTCATCTGGCCGTTTTGCCGCGCCGTCAAGCTCATTCCACTGGATAGAAACGGCGAGGACGTCAAGAGCCTGATGGACGCATTGCGCTGTCTTAAAAACAACGAAAAAATCGCCATTTACCCAGAGGGCACGAGAAATAAAACTGACCAGCCCATGCTGCCCTTTAAAAGCGGGGCTTCCATGCTCGCCATCAAAACCAAAACACCCATCGTGCCCGTGGTTACCTATCAAAAGCAAAGACCTTTCCGCTTGAACCACGTCATCATCGGCGAACCGTTTGAGCTGAGCGAGTATTACGGGCAGAAAATGACCCAGGAGCTGCTCGCCGAGGCGGACGAGAAATTGCGCCAACGCTTGCTGGATATACGCGAAGAGCATACCAAGCTATTGGAAAGTAAAAAGAAAAAATCATAAGGCAACAAAAGGATTATGGAAATTATAACAGCCAAGAGCGGCGGATTTTGCAAAGGCGTGAAAAACGCCGTGGACACAGCAATGTCTATTCCCACGGAAAATACCTATATTTACGGTGAAATCGTGCACAACGAGGACGTCGTCAAAAGCATTGAGGCAAGGGGCATTCAAACGGTAGACGATTTGGAGAAAATTCCCGACGGCAGCTCGGTGATTATCCGCTCGCACGGCGTGGGCAAGCAAGTATATCAACGGCTGCAAGAAAAGAAGGTTACCGTGCACGACTGCACCTGCGCCTTTGTCAAGCGGGCACAGAAGATTGTCGAGCAGGAATACCTTGCCGGCAATACCGTGGTCATTTTAGGCAAGAAAACGCATCCCGAGGTCGTTGGACTCAACGGCTGGTGCGACAATTCGGCATACATTTATGAGGACGAAAGCCAAGATTTTTCGGCTTTGGAGCAAAAAAACGTAAGCATAATCGTTCAAACGACCTTTTCCGTGAAAAAATTTGATAAAATTGTTAAAATTATTGGAAAAGTATGCAAAAAAAAAGTTGCGGTTTTTAAAACAATTTGTTATACTACTATAGAGCGACAGGCAGAGGCCGAGGAATTGGCAAAACAGTGCGATGCCATGTTGGTAATCGGAGGATTGGACTCCAGCAATACCAATAAGCTTTACGAAATCTGTAAGGCGCACTGTCCGCAGGTTTTTCGACTGAAAAATGCCCAATCGCTCGAAAAAAAATATATCAAAAATTTTAAAAGGTTGGGTATCGTAACGGGTGCAAGCACCCCAAGCGAGCAAACTCAGGAGGTTCTCACAAAAATGGTAGACATCGAAACAGAAGAAATGGCAACGACTATGGAAGACGTTGTTGCAGGCATGGACAACGGACAGACTAAATTTAAGAAAGGGGATATTATCAAGGCAATCATCTCCGACGCAACGAATGAAGGATTACAAGTCCTTTTGTCCGGCGCAAAGAAAGAAATTCTGCTCGATAAGAACGAAGTGGATTGCGAAGAGTATTCCAAAGAGGCTTATGCGGCAAAGTGTGGCGAAGAAATCGAATTGATGGTCATTGGCCTCAATCCCGTAAAACTTTCCCAAACTGCTATTAAAATGGCCAAGGAAGAGGAAGCTATGCTCTCCGGAATCGTAGCAGGTGAAGAATTCAGCGTAGTTTGCACCGGCTCTAATAAAGGCGGTTTAACGGCCAATTTCGGTACCTATTCGGTATTCGTTCCCGCAAGAGAAATCCGCAGCGGTTACGTAAACGATTTGACTAAATACGTCGGTAAAAAGCTCAGATTGAAGGCAATCGAAGTTAAGACCGAAAGAAGAAAAGAAATCATCGCTTCCCAAAGAGTAATCATCGAAGCTGAAAAGAGCGCTCGTGACGCCGCAAGACAGGCTAAGGAAGCAGAATTCTTTGCAAACATTCACGTAGACGACGTTGTAGAAGGTAAGGTTGAAAGAATTACTGACTTTGGCGCATTCGTATCCGTCAACGGTTTCGACTGCTTGGCACACATCTCCGACTTGAGCTGGACGGGCGCAAAAGCCGTTTCCGACGTTTTGGAAATCGGTCAGACCTATCAGTTTAAGGTATTGAAGGTAGACGAAGAAAAGAAGAAAGTTTCCATCGGCTACAAGCAGCTCCAACCCCAACCTTGGGACGTTGTTGCTGAAAAGTACGCTGAGGGCGACACCGTAGAAGGTAAGGTTGTCAGAATCGTACCCTTCGGCGCATTCGTAGAAGTTGAAAAGGGCATCGACGGTTTGGTACACGTTTCCCAAATTTCCTATGAATGGTTGGAGAACCCCACTCCCGTATTGACTATCGGTCAGGATGTAAGCGCAAAAATTCTCGCTTTAGACCCTGCCGCTAAGAAGATGACTCTCTCCATCAAGGCTTTGCAGCCCAAACCCGAACAGCCTCAAAGACGTGAAAGAGAAGAAAACGCCGAAGCTGCTCCCAAGGCACCCAGAAAGCCCAGAAGAGAACCCAGAGAAGTTTCGGATGAAATGACCTCCTGGAAGGAAGATTCCGTAGGCGGCGCATCCATCGCTGACTTAATCGGTCAAAAAGACTAATTCTTTTATTAAAAAACCAAAGTCCGTGTGTTTAACATACGGACTTTTCGTTTATATATAAACTGTTCAAAAGTTTGAAAGTCTTTACCCAAAAAGGAGCAAATACTATGAAAAAACAAGGTAATATTCAAATTTCCAGCGAAAATATGATGCCCATCATCAAAAAATGGCTGTATTCGGATAAGGATATCTTTTTGCGTGAAATCGTCGCCAACGGCACGGATGCAATTACAAAATTCAAAAAACTCATCGACCTTGGCAACGCAGAAAATCCTCAAGCCCAAGAGTACTGCGTTAAAGTGTATACAGACAAAGCCGCAAGAACCTTGACCGTGGAGGACAACGGCATCGGCATGACGGCAGAAGAAGTGGAAAAATACATCACGCAAGTGGCGTTTTCCGGCGCAGCCGATTTTCTTTCAACCTATGAAAAAGCGGGTGGAGAGGGTATCATCGGACATTTCGGTCTGGGTTTCTATTCTGCCTATATGGTTTCGGATAACATTGAAATTTTCACCAAATCCTATCAAAACACCCCGGCAGTACACTGGGAATCGGACGGGAACTCCACCTATACCATGGAGCAAACCGAAAAAGCCGAGCGCGGCACCAAAATCGTCATGCATATTGCCGAGGGCGAAGACGAATTTTTAAATGAAAACACGGTTAGAGCTCTCTTGCGCAAATACTGCGAATTTATGCCGTACAATATCTATTTAAACCCCACGGATAAAGTGAATGAAGAGGGTAAAAAAGAGGATATGGCGGTCAACGATACCGCGCCCTTGTATTTGAAAACGCCGTCCGAATGCACGGAAGAGGAATACAAAACCTTCTACCGCAACACCTTCTCGGACTACGCCGAACCGCTCTTTTGGGTGCATCTGAATATGGAATATCCCTTCCGCTTGAAGGGCATTTTATACTTCCCCAAGGTCAAAAACAAGGTGGAATTGGAGCGCGGTAAGGTAAAGCTGTTCTGCAATCAGGTATTTATCGCCGAAAATATCAAAGAGGTCATTCCCGAATATTTAATGCTGCTCAACGGCGTGATTGACTGCCCCGATATTCCCTTGAACGTTTCGAGAAGCTTCCTGCAAAACGACAGACAGGTGCAGAAAATCTCCAAGTATATCTCCAAAAAGGTTGCCGACGCTCTCATTGATTTGTTCCGCAAAGACAGAGAAAAGTACGAAAACTGCTGGGAGGACACCTCGGTATTTGTCAAGTTCGGCTGTATGAAGGACGAAGATTTCTATCAAAAGATAAAAGACGTCATCATTTATAAGAATCTTTCGGACAAATTTATGCCCATTTCTTCCTATTTCGGTGCAGAGCTTACCGAGGAAGAGCAAAAAGAGGGCAAACAGCCCAAACCCGTCTATTACGTATCTGACAAGACCGTACAGGCGCAGTACGTACAGATGTTCAAGGACGCCGAGCTGGACGCCATTTACTGCGACACCTATTTAGACCCGCATTTTATCAGCTTTTTAGAGTATAAAGAAGCAACCAAGGCAAGATTTTTACGCATTGATGCGGAAATTGACCAAGCCTTGAAGGCAACCGCCGAGGATTCTGATCAAAATTCCGGCGAGGAAATTCAAAAAATCTTCACGGAGGCACTCAAAGAACAAAATATTACCGTTCAATGCAATGCGTTGAAAAATTCCAACGTTCCTGCCATCGTCAACGTCAACGAATTTATGCGCAGAATGAATGAAATGAACCGTTTTTACGGCATGGGCGAGGGTATGCAGTCCTTGACGCTGGTTGTCAATACCGCCAACCAAACGGTTAAAAAAGTTAAGGATTTGCCCGAAGAAAAGCAAAAAGTTTTTGCAAAACACGTGTATTATCTGGCCCTGCTCTCTTACAGAAGCTTGACGATGGAAGAAATGCAGGAATTTACGCAAAACAACTTACAGCTTTTAGAGAAATTATAATTCTATATTTGTTCCTTCTTAAAAAAGAGGTGGATTTTTATCTGCCTCTTTTTTCTTTTACGCGCTATGGGGCATAAACAATAACTTGTCCGCATAGGATATAACAAATGTTGGAATTTTTACCCCATTTTATTCAAAACGCAATACAAAACGTAAATATCCACCGTTTATATGAGCTTCGCCTACGCGCCGAGCGTCCCATAAAAATCAATTATGACGGGCAATACGTCTATTTGGGCAAAAACGGCGTGGTGGCACGGCGGGAGCAAGCGCTTAAAATTACCTACGCCGAATTGGAGGACTGCATTTTTGCCGCCAGCGGTTATTCGGTATACTCGGTCTCCGAACAAATGAAGGAGTGTTTTTTGACCACACAAAAGGGTGTGAGATTGGGATTAGCGGGAACTTTAGTGCGAGAAAAGGAAAAAATAGTGGCCTTGCGCAGCGTAACCTCGCTGTGCATCCGCATTCCGCATCCCGTTTTGCACTGCGCTGACTTGGTATACGATGCCTGTGAAAAGGATCAATTGCGCAGCTGTATTTTATTATCCGCCCCCGGATACGGAAAAACCACCGTTTTACGGGAATTGGCACGGCTCATCGGAGAAAATTATCCACAAAAAAACATCTTAATTGCGGACGAAAGAGGAGAAATTTCCTGCTTCGACGTCAACGATGCGGACGTATTGAAATATGCAAACAAAAAGGATGCCTTTTCCTTTGGCTTGCGCTCGCTGCGCCCGGACGTCATTATCACCGATGAATTGCAGGAAAACGACTACGCCGCTGTAAAACAAGCCATTGATGCAGGCTTGACGGTCATCGCTTCGGCGCATTACGGGGGAGAGATAGCCGACTTTCCGTATAAATTCTTTCAACGGTACATTCTGTTTGATAATCAAAAAATCGGACAAGCCGCAGGAATTTATGATAAAAACGGACAGAATTTATTATGATTGCCTATATTTTATATATTTGCATAGTACTATTTCTAACATATTTAGGATATTTTTTAGCCGGAAAGCACCGTCTTGCAAAAAAATTTTATGCTTCGTGGGATAAATTTCATCAATTTTTCTTATCCGAAGTTGAATACACCCGCCGACCGCTCGACGAAGTATTGAAGCGGTTTGAAGATGAGGGAGATTTTTCGGGATTTTTAAAAGAATACCGAAACAATCATAAAATAGAAAACAGCATTGATTTTCTGAGCAAAGAGGAGAATGAATTTTTAAAAGAATACTTTTCCTTTTTGGGCAAGAGCGATTATACGGCGCAAAGAGAATATTTTAACGCCAATACAAAAAAATTGAACGATTACAAACTAAAAAGCGAGCAAAACGCCGTAAAATATACGGATTTATACGTAAAACTCGGCTTTTTATTGGGTTTGATTATCGTCATTCTATTGATTTAAGAAAAAATGGACATTTCAATCATTTTTAAAATCGCCGCCGTGGGCATTATCATCACCGTCGTGTGTCAAGTTTTGAAAAAATCCGACCGAGAGGACATCGCGACCCTGGTCAGCCTGGTGGGGCTGATCATCGTTTTAACCGTCGTTATCGGTATGGTTGGGGATTTATTTGCCGAAATCAAGCAAATTTTCGACTTATACTGACCAAATTTTAAAAGAATTTATGCAATTATTTAAAATTATAGGCATTGCCATCGTTTCCGCTCTGACGGTCATCATTTTAAAAAACGTCAAGCCCGAGCTTGCTTTTGCGGCGGCGTTGGCAGGCGTCGTTATCCTGCTTTTGTCCGCCTTGGACTTGCTAAAATCGACCTTTACGCTGTTCAACGAGCTGGTCGCCTTGACGGGAATTGACAACGCCGTCATTAAAATTATACTCAAAATCATCGGCGTGGGGTATTTAACCGAATTTTCAGCCGAGCTGTTGAGCGATTTTGGCAGCGTGTCGCTCGCGTCAAAGGTAGAGTTATGCGGCAAAGTCACCATTTTGGCGCTTGCATTGCCCATCGTTCGCTCGCTCTTGTCGCTATTGACCGATTTTCTAACTCTAATCTGATATGTTATCCGCTCGCAAAACTATCTTCATTCCCATCAAAAGAATAATTTTTGCCTTGATTTTATCTCTTTTTGCAGTATTTTCTCCGCTTTTTTGCCAATTTACTTCAGTATACGCTCAACCCGAACAGACACAGACCAATACGGGCGAAGAACAACTCAAAGAGAGCATTGAAAACTTATTAACCGAGCTGGACACCCGGGCACTGCAAGAGTATCTTTCGTCCTTGCAGGAGTTTTCCTCATGGAACGTCAAGGATAAAATTTTAGAGCTCATCGACGGGGGAAGGATAGAATATACGAGCATATTTTCCGCATTATTCTCCATTTTGGGACAATCACTCAAGGATATGCTGCCGTCCTTTGCGCTCATTTGTGCCATTGCGCTTTTATGCGGCATTTTAAACACCGTAAAATCGGGTTTTTTAAAGGATTCTACGGCGGAAATTATATTTTTTGTCTGTTACGCCGCCGTTTTGGTGGTTTTACTCTCTCAGCTCATCGGCGTTTTCGAGCTGTGTTCTCAAACGCTTAACGCCCTACGCAGGCAAATGGAGATTATTTTTCCCTTACTCTTGACATTGATGTCGGCGAGCGGGGGGACGGTTTCGGCAACCGTATATCAGCCCGCAGTCGCCTTTTTAAGCGGGGGCGTTGCCGGCATTTTAACACAACTCGTGCTGCCGTTCACCCTGGTGGTTATCGTTCTTTATATACTCTCGCATTTACATAAAAACGTGCAAATAAAGGGCTTTATTTCACTCTTTAAGAGCGTCAATAAATGGGCAATCGGGTTGAGTGTTGCGGTATTCGGTATCTTTTTATCCGTACAGGGGCTGACCGCCGCCACCTACGACGGCATTTCTTTAAGAGCGGCGAAGTACGCCATTTCCAATTCCGTACCCATCGTGGGCGGATTTATTTCCAACGGGTTCGATTTGGTGCTTGCGGGCAGTACGCTCATTAAAAATTCGGTCGGTGTCATGGGTATTTTCATCCTCGCATCCACCGTCGTACAGCCGCTCGTCTGTCTGGTTGGCTTTTCGCTTGCTTTGCGCTTGGCTGCCGCCGTCTGCGAGCCCATCGGCGACGAGCGTATTTCCGCCTTTTTAACCAACGTAAACGAGGGGGTGGGCTATCTGATTGCCTGTCTTTTGTGTATGGCGTTTTTGTATTTTTTAACCGTATTGCTCTTAATTTGTTCGGCGGGAGTTATTGTTTGAGTATGAAAACCTACGTTTTATCCGTTGCCGGCATGGCGATTGTAACGGCGCTTGCGGCCATTCTCACCAATGAAAAAAAATACGCCAAAACGGTGGGGGGAATTTTGAAATTATGTATGCTTTTAACGCTGGTCAGCCCGATTTTACATTTTTTACAACAGCCTACGACAAATTTTTCTTTTGAATCAAGCATTTTGGGACAAGATATAGCGTATATAAATAACAGTTACTCCCTCGCCGTACAAACACAGCTTAAAAATCAGTTCGGCGTTACCGCCCGAGCAGAAATACAGATGCAAAACGACAAGATACAAAGGACGGAAATTTATATTCTCGATTTCGGAATGAACGATAAATCCGAGCATATAAATATTATAACCCAAATCGCCGAAAGCGTTAAAATTCTTTGCGATTGCGAGGAGGTAACCGTTTACGATGGAACTGAAAATACGCAAGGATAAACGTCTTTTACAGACAATTGTGTTGAGCGCGATTGCTCTTTTACTTCTCTTTTTTTCTTATTTTATTTTTATAAATAAAAATAACCCATCAACGGACGCATTCGTGCAGACGCAAACGGGGGCGAGCCAATTGGAGGTAAAGCTCTGTTCAATTCTTTCCGAAATTGAGGGAGTGGGAAAAATCAACGCCTACATAAATCAAAACAACCAAGGCGAAGCTGTGAGCGCCGTGCTGGTGTTCGAGGGAGCAAACCGTCTGTCCGTGAGAATGGACGTATTGAAAGCGACCTCCTGCGCGCTCGGCATTTCACAAAAGGACGTGGCAATTTACCAGATGACCAAATAAAAATCAATTTAAAAAATTTATAGGAGGACGGATAAATCAATGGTTATGACAAACAAGAAGAAAATTATTATTATGAGCGGTTTGGTGTTGCTTTTGGCGGTGACGGCGGTGTTTAATTTTGTGCTTGCGGGCGCAACCGACTCTTCGGTTTCGGCGGGCGGCAGCGTAACCACCAATTACTTCACCACCTACCGAAACGAACGCACGACCACCAGAAACGAAGAGCTCGTACAGCTCGACTCGGTCATTGCACTCTACGAGGAGGGCAGTGAAGAGTACCAAGAGGCAGCCGGTATGAAATTGGAAATCGTAACGGCAATGGAGCAGGAGCTCATCCTCGAAACCATGATTAAATCCTTGGGCTTTTCGGACTGTGTGGTTTCGCTCTCCACCGAATCGGACAACGTCAACGTATTCATCAATTCAGCCGAGCTGAATTACGATACGGCGCTGCAAATTTACAATATGCTCAAAAATGAAACGGGAATCGTCGCCGGAAATATAATTATTATGCCTGTTTATTCAGAAAGTTGATAAAAATAGTGGAAATTTCCAAAAGAATATGTTATAATGGTCTAAAAGAAATTATTTTCAGGAGACGATTATGGCGAACATGAAGTATAACTACTCATCCGGCAGCAACGGAACCATTACTTATAACTCGGACATCGTCAACAGTATCGTTACGATTGCCGCGCAAGAAGTAGAGGGCGTTCACAGCCTTACACCCAACAAGGGTATCCATCTGTATTTTGAAAAGGACGGCGTATACGTAGACGTTTCGGTCATCGTAGAATACAGTAACAGTATTCCCGAGCTTGCTTTCCGCATTCAGCAAGCCATCACGCAGTCGGTAGAGTCCATGACCAAGTATAAAATTGCAAAGGTCGACGTGCACATTCAGGACGTTGTTTTCCCCGAAAACGGTGCCGTCATGCTCAAAAAAGAACATGAAAAGGACCCCAACGAAGATTTGGACGAATCGGAAAAATAATCTTGCAAACTGTCCCTTTACGGCGTTAAAGGGATTTTTTGCTGTAAAAAACTTTAAAATATTAAATACAGCCAGCGAGGAGAAGCTATGAGAACGGACGCAAGAGAAGCCGTATTGAAAATTTTATATTCGCAGATCATCAACCCCTCCGACGCGGATACCGTCAAACGTTCGGTGTTGAAAAAACTCTCTGACGATGAATTTACCTTTTCCGCACAACTGCTCCAGACCATCGAGGAGCATAGCGAGCGGATTATACAGGTCATCGACCAAAATATCAGCAACTTCAAACAGGACAGGCTCTTTCCCGTTGACAGAGCCATTTTAACCATTGCCGTAGCGGAAATTTTATATTTCGACGACATTCCGCCGGTGGTATCGGCAAACGAAGCCACCAACATCGCACAAAAATATTCAACCGAAACCAGCGCCGACTTCGTGGGCGGCGTATTATCAGGAGTAATCAAAAAATGTATACAGTAATCGACGGCAAAGCGCTTGCCCAAAATATGCGCATTCAACTCAAAAAAGACGTAGAGGCCTTTACCGCTGCGCACGGCGCCATCGGCTTGGCTGTTGTCTTGGTCGGCGAAAACCCCGCTTCACAGGTGTACGTTCGCAATAAAATCAAGGCTTGTGAGGAGACGGGTATTCTTTCGCACGCCTTTTATCTGCCCCAGGATACCACGCAGACGCAGCTTGAAGAGCTCATTACCTCTCTCGCCGAGGATAAGAATATCCACGGCATCTTGGTACAGCTGCCCCTGCCTAAGGGCTTGGACAGCGAACGGGCATTGAAGCTCATTCCCTATGAAAAGGACGTAGACGGCTTTTGCGCCGAAAACATCGGCAAGCTCGCCATGGGGCAGGAAACGTTGGTTGCCTGCACGCCTTACGGCGTAATGAAGATGCTGGAGAGCCAAAATATTCCCTTGTCGGGTAAGAGAGCGGTTGTCATCGGCAGAAGCAATATCGTGGGCAAGCCTATGTCCATGCTGTTGACCAATGCTGACGCCACCGTTACCGTCTGCCACAGCAAGACGCAGAATTTAAAGGAAATTTGTCTGCAAGCCGACGTGGTGGTTGCGGCAATCGGCAGAGCGAAGTTCGTTACCGCCGATATGATCAAAGAGGGTGCCGTCGTCATCGACGTAGGCATGAACCGTGATGAAAACGGCAAGCTCTGCGGGGACGTGGACTACGAAAACGTCAAAGAAAAAGCGTCGTATATCACGCCCGTTCCGGGCGGCGTCGGTCCCATGACCATTACCATGCTGATGTATAACGCATACATTGCCGCTACGAGGAGCGTGAAATAAAGTTGTACGATTTCGACCATACTTACACCACCTATCTTGTAGCATTTGAGGCAGAACTCAAAAAAACCTGCGAACAGTTCTCCGATAAAAGCCCACACTTAAAGCAAGCCATGGCTTACAGCCTGCTCTTGGGCGGAAAGAGAATGCGCCCGGTGCTCATGCTGGCGGCGGCGGATATTTTAAACGTACCCCAAGAGGACGTTATGCCTTTCGCCGTGGCGCTGGAAATTATACACACCTATTCCTTGATTCACGACGATTTGCCCTGCATGGACGACGACGATTTCAGACGGGGCAAGCCCTCCAACCATAAGACGTTCGGAGAGGCGCACGCTGTGCTTGCGGGGGACGCTCTTTTGAACTTTGCCTACGATTTATGCATAAAGCAATGCTTTAAGGGAGAAAAATACGTTCGGGCCGCCAAATATTTGAGTGAAGCGGCGGGGGACAACGGCATGATTGCCGGACAGTCCGCCGATATTCTTTGGTCAAAGCAAGAAACCTTCACCCAAGAGCAGCTGCGCTTTATCTACGAAAACAAGACGGGCAAGCTGTTGGCAGCGCCCCTTGCCGTGGCGTCTATTTTAGCCGACAACCGTTATTTTGTGGAATTGGAAGAATTCGGCTCGTCCTTGGGACGGCTCTTTCAGTTGACCGACGATATTTTGGACGAAATCGGCTCGTTTGACGAATTAGGCAAGACCATCGGCAAGGATAAAGAAGAGGGCAAGCTCACCTGTATTCGCTTGTACGGCTTGGAGCAGTCCAAAATAGAGGCGGATATGTGCGTGGATTTATGCCTCCTGACCTTGGAACGCATGGATTTAGACTCAAGATTTTTAAGAGAGCTGGTACACTTTGTACGCAACCGTAAATCATAATTGAAAACTTAAAAAAGAAAATAGATGAACCGTATATTGGCACAACTGCAACCATCGGAAATTAAAAATTTGTCTTTGAGAGAACGGGAAGTCCTCTGCGAAGAACTGCGGGAAACAATTATTTCCACCGTTTCTTCTTGTGGGGGGCATCTCTCGTCCAACCTCGGCGTCGTTGAACTGACGGTGGGGCTCTTTACCGTGTTTAATTTCCCCGACGATAAAATCGTGTGGGACGTAGGACATCAGTGCTATGCATATAAGCTTCTTTCGGGTAGATACAAACGCTTTCACACCCTGCGCAAAAAGGACGGCATTTCGGGCTTCCCCAAGCGTCAGGAAAGTGTATTTGACAGCTATAACACCGGCCACGCCGGCAACTCGGTTTCCGCCGCTATCGGCTTAAAAAAGGCGTGCGAGCTGACGGGCAACCCCGCCAACGTCATTGCCGTCATCGGCGACGGATCGTTCAATAACGGACTCATCTACGAGGCGTTGAACAGCTTGCCTATATTCAACAGTAAAATTTTAATCGTTTTAAACGACAACAATATGTCCATTTCTCCCACCGTGGGCGCTACGCACGAGCTGTTGAGTAAAAGCCAAGAGGACAACCAAAAAAATATTGCGTTAATCGAGCAGTATGGCGTGCAGTATATGGGCAACGTCAACGGCAACGATTTGCAGGAAGTGACGAACGCCCTGCAAGAAGCCAAGGAAAAACTGCAAACGTCCAGCGTATTACTGCATATTAAGACCAAGAAAGGGGCGGGCTACGGCTTTTGTGAGGAAAACCCCATGCAAACGCACGGCGTTGCGCCCGAGAATGCAAAACAGGAGCAGGAATATTCCAAGCTGTTGGGCGAAAAAATGATTGAGCTTGCGCAAAAGGATAGCTCCGTTGTGGCGGTGACCGCGGCAATGACCGATGCGCTCGGCTTGCGGGAGTTTTTTAACCGCTTCCCCGAACGCTCGTTCGACGTGGGCATCTGCGAGGAGAACGCCGCCGTGCTGTGCGCCGGTATGGCGGGCGGCGGCTTGAAGCCGTATTACGCCATTTATTCCACCTTTTTACAGCGCGCCTTCGACGAGATTATTCACGATATATGCGCGCAGGATTTGCCCGTTACCTTCTGCATTGACAGAGGTGGGCTTTCGGGCTCGGACGGTGAAACCCATCAAGGGGTATTTGACCTTTCCTACCTCTCGCTCATTCCCAATATGACGGTTGCCGTACCCAAGGACGGAGAGGAGTTAAAGCAAATGCTTGAGCTTTCGCTGGACTATGCGCACCCACTCGCCATTCGCTATCCCCGTTCGGCAAAACACTATTTTGCCTCTCAAACCAAGCCCGAAGTGGGTACGTTTGAATATTTAACCCAAAAAACAAACTCGCCCGTAACCCTACTCGCCTGTGGCGAAAGAGCCATTGCCATGGCGTTTTCTGTGCGTGAACGCACGAATGTTCACTTCGACATCGTCAATGCACGCTACGTAAAGCCCTTGGACAGCGCCTTACTCTCGGCAATCACGTCCAAGCATATTGTCACCTTAGAGGACAACGCGTCCATCGGCGGTTTGGGCAGTCAAATCAATAAATTCTATCAAAACAGCGGTAAAACCGTTCAAAATTACGCCTACGCAGACACCTTCATCCCGCAGGGCGGCATTGAAGAGCTACAAAGAGAATACGGCTTAAACGAACGGGAAATTGCCGACTATATTTTATCGCTATGAGGGCGGATAAATATTGCGCCGAACGCTACGGCTCGAGAACCAAGGCGGCGCTCGCCATCGAACGGGGCGAAGTACTTGTCAACGGAAAAAAGATAAAGCCGTCTGAAGACATCAAGGATACGGACGCCGTGGAATACGTTACGCCCGAGGAGAGCTTTGTATCAAGCGGCGGTTTTAAGCTTGCAAGGGGATTGCGTGCCTTTTCGCTGGACGTAACCGATTTGACTTTTGCTGATATCGGCGCAAGCACGGGCGGATTTACCGACTGTCTTTTGCAAAACGGCGTGAAAAAAGTTTACTGCGTGGACGTGGGCGAAAGTCTTTTGGATGAAAAATTAATTTTAGACAATCGCATCGTGCGCATGGAAAATACCAACGCAAGGTATTTGAAGGCGAGCGATTTTTCGGATGCGTTGGACGGCGCGGTAATCGACGTCAGCTTCATTTCCTTGGAGCTCATTTTACCCGTGCTCTACGACATCGTGAAGGACAACGGTCTGGTTTTAGCCCTCATCAAACCGCAATTTGAATGTGAAAACAAGAAATTTTTAACCAAGAGCGGACTTGTTTTGGATAAAAAACTGCGTCGGAAAATCGTGGAAAAAATTTACGACGCCTGCGTAAAAAACCAATTATACCCGCAGGATATCGTCAACGCTCCCTTACGTGAACGCAAAAACGTGGAATACGTCATTTTACTTAAAAAGCACGCCCAATCTTACGCAACCAAACAGACAATCGGCGATAAAGCGAATATTTTAGTATAAAACCATCAAAAGAAAAAACGGCATGAAAATCGGAATCGTTTATAAAAAAGAAAAAATTAAGGATAAAAATATCGTATCCGCACTCATTCAAAAGTTCCAAAGCTTTGGCTGTGCGGTAAAGATAATTCATTCGGGTGCAGAGCTCAACGGTGTGGATACCGCCGTGGTGCTGGGCGGCGATGGGGCGCTCATTTACGCCGCCGTTATTGCGGCGCAGCAGGGCATTCGCGTCGTAGGCGTCAATCACGGAACACTGGGCTTTTTATGCGAATTCGATGCCAAAGATACCCTGAGTGCAGCCGATTTAATCTGCGGAGAGCACACCGTTCTCCCTCGCAGCGTACTCAAAATCACGTTGGACGGGCGGGAATATTACGCTCTCAACGAAGTTATTTTGCAGCGTGATTACGCTCGCCCTTACGGCAATCAGGTGGCGGAATTTTCTCTGTTGATGAACGGTGCCAAGGTGCAAGACTATATCGCCGACGGACTGACCATCGCAACGCCCACGGGCTCCACGGCATACTCGCTCTCGGCGGGCGGATGCATTTTAGCTCCCGACGTACAGGCGTTTATCGCAACGCCCGTCTGTCCCTTGGGGCTGCGCGCCAAGCCCTTCGTTGTGAGCGATACGGGCAAATTTTCCTTTGATTTATCCCGTCAGGACAAGGATTTAAAGCTATGCGCCGACGGCAGGATACTTGGAAACGTCAATAAAAACAGCCGTGTATGCATTGAAAAAGCACCGTTTACCGCCGATTTTATCACGAGGGATATCAACCGATTGTTTTATAACGTCAATAAAAAGCTTTTAAAATAGAGTAAACGTAAAAAGGTAAGGAACTATGTTAAGGGAAGAAAGACAGGCAAAAATTTTAGAAATTATCGCAAAGCAGGAAATCGAAACGCAGGAAGAGCTATGCAATGCGTTAAACCAAGCCAATTATTCGGTTACGCAGGCAACCGTTTCCAGAGATATCAAGAGCTTGCACCTCTTTAAAATCAAGGGTACGCAAAAGCGCTACCGCTATTCGCATTTACAGCAGACGGACGACGTGGCTCTGCCGGGAAAATTACGCCGACTCTTTAAAGAGAGCGTGCTGAGCATCTGTTCGGCAGGCAATTTGGTGGTTATTAAGACCTTATCGGGCAGCGCATCCAACGCAGGCTTGGCGCTGGATAAGCTCAACTATTCCGAAGTGGTGGGCACGGTTGCCGGCGACGACACCTTATTCAGCGCTTGCGAAAGCGCCGAAGCAGCGTTAATGATTGTGGAAAAATTAAACGAGATTATAAAGTAAGAGAAAAATTTAGCACAGCGTATGATTATAAGTCTGAATATTCAAAACGTCGCGCTCATCGAGGCGGCGGAAATCAATTTTCATAGCGGCTTGAACGTATTATCGGGCGAAACGGGCGCAGGCAAATCGGTCATTCTCGATTCGGTCAATTTCGTTTTGGGCGCAAAGGCGGATAAATCCATGATTCGCCACGGACAGAATGAATGTTCGGTGTGCGCTACCTTTGATATTTCCAATAATAACGCCGTGAAAGACGAGCTGTCCGCAATGGACATTGAATGGGACGACGAGCTGATTGTTTACAGAAAATTTACCTTAGACGGGCGTTCGACCATTAAAATTAACGGAATTTCAGCAAATGCAAGCATGTTAAAGCGCTTAACGGCGCAGCTTGTGGACGTACACGGACAGAGCGAGCATTTCTTTTTATTAAAGGAAAAAAATCAGTTAAAGGTGCTCGACGACGTCGTAGGACCGGCTTTATCGGACTTAAAAACGACGCTTTCACAAGAATTAAAGCAGCTGAAAGGGTATAATGAGCGATTAAATACTCTCGGCGCAGACGATGCCGGACGAAGCAGACGGATAGACGTGTTGGCATTTCAGATTGAGGAAATTCAAAACGCCGAGCTCAAAGAGGATGAGGAAGACGAACTCCTCGCCGAACGCAAAAAAATGAATTCCGTGCAGAAAATCACCTTGGCATTGCAGCAAGCCGAGCAGGCGTTAAACGGCGAAAGCGCCGCCATCGACGCCCTTCGAACGGCGAAAAAGAGTGTGGGAAGCGTTACGGAATTGGACGGGGAATACCAAGCGGTATACGAGCGCTTGGAAAACCTGCAAGCCGAAGCCGAGGATATTGCGCAAACCGTCGAAAGCCTTGCCGAGGACGTCTATTTTGATGAAAACAGACTGCAAAGCATAGAAAAACGCTTGGACGAAATTAAAATGCTCAAACGAAAATACGGCAATTCGGTTGGAGAAATTGAGGCGTTTTTACAAAAAGCCCGGGAAGAATACGACTTACTCGTTCATAGCGACGAGGAAATTGAGAAGTTAAATAAAAATATTGTTGCCTGCCGTCAAAAAATCTACCGACTTTGCCGACAAATCACCGCCTTGCGCACAGCTGCCGCAAACGACTTTGCAACGAGGGTAATTGCCGAGCTTAAAACCTTGAATATCCCTTCGGCGCAGTTTGAAGTAGCCTTTAACGACTATGGCGAGCAGGATGCAGAGAGAGCGACGCACGATGGAATGGATGAAATTTGCTTCCTGTTTTCTGCAAACGCAGGCGAACCGGTCAAACCGCTCTCCAAAATTATCAGCGGCGGGGAAATGAGCCGTTTTATGTTGGCGATTAAGACGCAGCTTTCTGCAATCAATAATATTTCCACTTATATTTTTGATGAAATCGACGCGGGCATTTCGGGTCAAACTGCCAAGGTTGTGGCGGAAAAGTTTGCAAAAATCGCACAAAACACGCAAATTATCGCCGTTTCACACCTGGCGCAGATTGCCGGCATGGCAGACGGACAGTTCTTAATTGAAAAGAAGGAAAGAGAGGGTAAAACCACCACCGAAGTACTTCTTTTATCCGAACAAGGCCGCCTGCGGGAATTGCTTCGGCTGCTTGGCGGAGACGAGGGTAGCGAATACGCCGAAAAGCACGCCTTGGAGCTGATAGATACTGCCAAAAACTACAAAAATATACTGTCGCAAAATCAGTAATCAAAGAATAAGCCAAAGAGAGTTTGCGCAAATTACTTCTTGTATGGAGGGATTATGCGCAAGCTTTCTTTTTATTTATTGAATTTTATCTTTGTTCTGACGCTTTGTGTATTGGGTTTGGGGGTCAGTCCCGTGCCCGTGGGAGCGATCAGTCAAAGCGTATATATAGGCGGCAATTCCGCCGGATTTATCTTGAATATGGGGGGAGTACAGGTCATTGCCGTTGGCGACGTCAAAACCGAGTCGGGCATTTGTTCGCCAGCAAAAGAGTGCGGCATTCAAAACGGCGATATCATCACCAAAATTAACGGCAAAAAAGTAGAAAATGCCAACGATTTGAATGAATATTTAAACCAATCCAACGGAAAAAGCGTAAAAATTACCGTAAAACGTGAGGGAAACGAAAGCGAGCTTTGCGCCCAGCCTAAAAAGGATTGCGTGAGCGGCAAATATAAAATCGGCGTTCTCATTCGTGATACCTTATCGGGCATCGGTACCATTACCTATATTGACAGAGAAAACGGACGGTTCGGCGCCTTGGGGCACGCCGTTTGCGATGAAAATAACAATATTTTAAGCGTGGGAACGGGAAAAGTGTACGGTTGCAGCATCGTTTCGGTCAATAAAGGCGTACGAGGCAAGGCAGGCGAGTTAAAGGGGCTGTTTGTCGGTGAAAACGGCGTGGGCGTTTCAGATACCATCAATGCGTGCGGTCTGTACGGAAAAATTGATAAAGATTTTGACTATAATGGCTGTGAAAAGACACAAATTGCACCCTTGAAAGAGGCAAAAATAGGCGAAGCGCACATTTATTCCACGGTTAACGGGCTGCAGAAAGAAAAGTTCTCCATTTCCATCGTCAAGGTGGACGAGCACAACAAGGAAAATAAAAATTTCGTCATCAAGGTAACGGATAAATCTCTCATTGAAAGAACGGGTGGCATCGTACAGGGTATGTCGGGCAGCCCGATCATTCAAAACGGCAAGCTCATCGGGGCGGTTACGCACGTATTTTTAAACGACCCGACGAGAGGATACGGCATCGGCATTGAAAACATGCTGGGAAATTAAAAAGCATTTAATGAAAAACGAATTGGGTTCATATACTACAATATGAACCTTTCTTTTTTTCTCGGCGAATGTAAAAACCGCATTTCTCACTATAAATTATTGATTTTAACACTATTTTTATTATTTTTAATAAGTACTATGTGTGGCATAATAATTATAAAACCCACGCTGATTATACAGTTTTGCCACGGTTATTGCGAAAATTATATGTATAAAGTCTTTTCTTTAGAGTCGGGCATTTTTTCCGTGCTTATTTCACGTTGCATTGGAAACGCTCTGTTTTTAGCCGTTGTTTGCCTGTCGTCCACGGTAATTTTTGTCTTTCCCTTGCAAATTTTTGCAATTCTTTATCGGGGATTTATCTTCGGCGTGGAGATTTTTATACTCTTTGCCTATTATACGGTCGGCGGATTCTTCGTCGTAATTTTATTGCTCTTACCCCAAGCTATCCTTTGCGGCGGAATTTTAATATTTTCCACACCGTTTTCCCTTGAATGTGGGTTGACAACCTTTCAAACCCGTTCTTTAGAGCATATGAGGGGATTTTTGCCTTGGTTGGCCTTTTTCGGAACAATTTGTCTGTTTTCCGCGCTCCTTGAATTTTTTACGGTTCTCATCTTTTTCAAGCCGTTTGCGTTGATCTTGTAAATTGATAGAATAATTCGGGCAAAAACGAGTAAAACTGTGAATATGACGATAAAATCCATGAAAAAAATCTTTTTAATGAGTAGTTTTACTTTGTTTTTAGCTTTCGTCAGCCTGTTTGGCAACAACGTGGCAACGAAAATAGCAACCAAACCGACAACGGCGTACGCTCTGCAAACCGATTCCGTTGCGTCAGATGCGCTTAATTTACGCTGTAAATCGGCGTATTGCATGGACGCAAACAGCAAAACGACAGTTTACGCCCAAAACCAAACCCAACGCCTGCCCATTGCGAGTATGTGCAAAATTATGACCTTAATTTTGTGCTTTGACGCCATTGAAAGCGGAAAAATGGACTATACTACGGTTATTCCCGTGTCCGAGCACGCCATGTCGATGGGCGGTTCGCAGGTATATCTGGAAGCAGGCGGTACCTATACGGCAGACCGACTCATGGAGAGCGTAACCGTCTGTTCGGCAAACGACGCCTGCGTGGCGCTTGCGGAGTATATTGCGGGAAGCGACAGCTTATTTGTGCAGAAAATGAACCAGAGAGCCAAGGATCTGGGCTGTGAAAACACGCTCTTTTCCAACTGCACGGGCTTACCTAAAGAACCGCAATATTCGTGCGCCTTGGACGTTGCTTTGATGCTAAAAGAGCTAATCCGGCACGAAAAATACTTTGAATACTGTAAAATTTGGACAGACGAGTTTGAGCACCCCGAGGGCAGAACGACGTTGATTACCAACACCAACAAGCTCATTCGCCACTATAAGGGCTGCGACGGGGGCAAAACGGGCTTCACCAACGAGGCAGGCTTCTGCCTTGCCGCAACGGCAAAACGTGGGGATATGCGCATCATTTCGGTGTGCATCGGCGCAAGCACGAGCAAGGAACGCTTTTCCGCCGTCAGCGAGCTGTTCAATTATTCGTTTGCCAATTTTTCAGACCGAGAGGTAATTCCCGTACAGCCGTTGGATGAAAAGTTGACGGTCAATAAGGCAAAAAAAGAACAAATTGAGGTTGTTCCCGAACGGGCCGTGCGATATTTTTGCAAGAACGGAGAAGAAAATACAAACATCAGCCATAGCGTGGAGCTGTACGACGTTTGCGCTCCGCTGAAAAAGGGTCAAAAAGTGGGAGAGCTGACCGTATTTAAAGACGGCGTTGCCTACGACAGCGTGGCTATTTTGTCGGCAGAGGACGTGGAAAAAGCAAGCTTTTGGGACTATTGTAAAAAGGTTGCCGACGGTTGGGCGTTATAATTTTATATAAATAAGAAATATTTATATATTTTTTTCAAGAGGAAGAGCGCAAGTTGAGCTTTTCCTCTTGATTTTTTAAAAAAAATATACTATAATACAAAGTATGAATCCTGAAACTCTTATTGATTATATTGCCCGTGCCTGCGCCGTCGTGCTCGTTTTATCCCTGCACGAGTTTGCGCACGCTTTCGTGGCTTATAAAGCCGGCGACCCGACGGCAAAATGGCAGGGCAGACTGACCTTGAACCCCCTCAAGCACTTCGACCCTGCGGGTATGCTCATGTTTATCTTCGTCGGCTTCGGTTGGGCAAAGCCCGTTCCCATCAATCCCAATAACTTTCGGCATTATACGCGTGATTTGTTCTTGACCGCCGCCGCAGGCGTAGCGCTCAATTTGCTGTTGGCGTTTTTAGGCTATCCGCTGTGTATATTGGCAGCAAATCACCTCACGGAGCCCAATTATCTGTTCGTATTTTTAAACGACTTTTTGCTGTATTTCGTGTTGTTTAATTTGACCTTTTGCATCTTCAACCTCATTCCGCTCTATCCGTTGGACGGTTTCCGCATCTGGGACGCCTTGGACACAAGAAAGGGGCAAGCATACCGCTTTATCGTGCAAAACGGGCAATATATCCTGATGGGGTTGATACTGTTAAACTTGCTCGCAGAACGAATGCCGTTTTTGGCAATGTTCGACCTGTTGGGTACTTATATGGGCTTTGTCATTGACGCTCTTTTAAACCTTATCGACGCATTTTGGAGATTATTTTTGTAATGAGTAAAGTAACGGCGCAAAATTTTGAATCGAACGTGGATTATACCACGGTTTTGAATAACTTTGAGGGGCCTTTGGACTTACTGCTCTATCTCGTCAAGACCAACGAAATAGAGATTAAAGAAATTTTCGTATCCCAGGTCATGGAGCAGTTTTTAGCCTATATGCGCGGCTTGCCGCATTTGGATGTGGACAAGGCGAGCGAGTATCTGGTCATCGCCTCGACAATTCTCTCCATCAAAGCCAAGAGCTTGGTGCCCGACGAGGAGGAAGAGGACTTTTTAAATGACGAGGACGACGAGCGCACCCAGCTCATTCGCGCCTTGGAGGAATACCGCCTGATCAAGGAAAACGCCGAAAAGCTCAAAGAAATGGAGACGGTGGGGTATTTTTATAAAGAGCCCGATAAAAGCGTGGGACAGGTGCGGGTGGTCTACAAGGATTTTACACTCGACGGATTAGTGCAGGCGTTTACCGAACTCATGCTGCGCATTGAAAGCGAGAAGCGGGAGGAGGACGACATCAAGGAAATCCCCCAAGACTCCTTTACCGTTGCCGAAAAAATAGAGGTTATCCGAAAGACCTTAAAAGAAAAAGAAAGCGTACAGTTTGAAGAACTGTTGTCTAAAAAATTCAACAAAGTGGAAGCGATAACCACTTTTCAGGCGCTTTTGGAGCTGTTGAAGCACCAATACATATGCGTAAAGCAACCCGAAGTGTTTGAAAAAATATTTATCACGTTAAATCCTGAAAGAAACGAGGAAGAAGATTTTGGAGAAATTGACGAATATAATTGAGGCGGTACTCTTCGCCTCGGGCAGCGCCATTCCCTTGGCACTGTTGGCTGAAAAATTAGAGGTTTCGCCCGCGCAGGTCAAAAAGAGCGTGGACGCTTTAAAGGAAAAATACGCAGACGATTGCGGCATTCATCTGTTGAGCTTTAACAACAAGGTTCAGCTTGCCTCTAACCCTACGTACAAAGAAGAAGTGGCAACCGTACTCAATTCCATCAAGGAAAAGGAGTTCACCAAGACCATCCTGGAGAGTGCGGCGATTATCGCCTACAAACAGCCCATCACCAAGGGTGAATTGGAAGAAATTCGACGCGTCAATTCGGATTACGCCGTTAAAACGCTGTTGGAATTGAAGATGATTGAGCCGTGCGGCAGAAAGGACGCCATCGGCAGACCCATTATGTATATGACCACCGACAATTTCTTAAAGCGCTTTAAAATTTCCTCGTTGGACGAGTTGCCCAATTACGAGGAATTGCTCGCCCAGATTGCGGCGTTGAGCGGAGACGTGGAGGAGAGCGCTTATCTCTATTCCAAGGACGTGTACGCCGAGGGCGAAGGGGTATTCGCCGAGCCGTCGGTGGACGAAGCGGCGGTGCGTAAGGATGCCGACAGACCTACGGAGCAGGAAGACAGCGATTTACCCGAATTTTTAAGGGACGTAGCAGAGGATATCATCCGAATCGAATAAAATTCGTTAGCCTTCATATACTATACTCAAAATAAGGAGAACAAGTTATGCTATATTCTTATTGGGGCAGTTATATCATCATCATTCCCGGGTTGCTTTTGACTATGCTGGCGCAATTTTTCGTGAGTAGCACCTACAGTCGCTATTCAAAGATTGCCGCAAAATCAGGCTGGACGGCAGACGAAATTTCCAAACGTTTATTGGCTCAAAACGGTTGCAACGTACGGGTTGCGCCCATTGCGGGCAATCTTACAGACAACTATAACCCGTCTAACAAGGTGCTCTCACTCTCTCAGACGACGTACGGCAGAAGCAGTATCGCCGCCTTAGGCGTTGCCGCGCACGAGGTGGGGCACGCAGTGCAGGATAAAAGAAACTATTTGCCCCTGCGCTTCCGTTCGTTTCTCGTACCCGTGGTCAACTGGGGATCCCGCCTGGCTGTACCCTTGCTTTTAATCGGGCTTTTGGTGGATTTTGGGGCGCAGGCTACGAGCTTTGGCGGATTGTTTATCGACCTTGCCATCATCGCCTATTCCTTGGCAACGGTATTTGCGCTCGTCACGCTGCCGGTGGAGTTCAACGCTTCCCACCGCGCGCTCAAAATGCTGAAAACCAGCGGCAGCTTGAACGCAGAGGAGTTATCGGGTGCAAGAAAGGTACTCACCGCCGCCGCTATGACGTACGTTGCGAGTATGTTCTTATCCCTGCTCTATCTCGTGCGGTTTATTTTTATCGCTTCGAGATTTAGACGAAAATGAAAATTAAGATACTTATTTGATGCAAAGGAGATAAAGTATGAACGAAATACAAAAAAATACAAAGGAAGAATTTACCATCGACTTGAAGCACGTCTTCAAGACAATTTTACATAGAATTTGGTTTATCGTACTGGCAGGCGTTTTGGCGGCAGGCACGGCATTACTCATTGCGATGTTTGTTATTACACCCAAGTTTGCGGCGTCCATTCGCTTTTATGTCAACGCCGCTCCGTCTTCGGGCAACAATTCCAACATCACGTCCTCTCAAATCGACGCCTCTCAGAAGCTGATTGATACCTACAAGGAGATTCTGAACAGCCGTCCCACCTACCAACGCATTATCGAGGAAACCGACTTAGACTATACCCCCGAAGAGCTGTCCAAGTTAATCGTCGCCGGCTCTGCCAATCAAACTGAGGTTATGTACGTTACGGTAACCACTACAGACCCGCAGGAAGCAGCCGACATTGCAAACTCTATCGCTCACATTTTACCCGACAGAATTTCGCAGGTCATCAAGGGCTCCTCGGTAGAAATCATCGAGGAAGCTCTGCCCAATTCAAGCAGAGTATCACCCAGCCGTACAAAGTATACGCTCGTCGGCTTATTGTTGGGCGTACTTATTTCCACGGCAATCGTCGTCATTTTGGCAATTATGGATAACACCGTTCACGACGAAAACTATATGCTGCAAACCTATCAGTATCCCATGCTTGCAAAAATACCCAATCTTTCTCAGGATGCTCATTCCAAGCGATACGGTTATTATCAAAAATACGGATATGAAAACAATGAGAAAATAAAGTAAACTAACGAGGCAAGGCAAAAATGATGTTTTTTGAAAAGTTTTTTAAAAAGAAAGAAAAAAATTCATTCGCTGCGAATGAAAACGTACAGGCTTTACACAAAAATCTTCCGTTCACCGCCAGCGAACAGTACAGAATGCTCAGAACCAATATTCAGTTCACTTTACCCGCCAACGTAAAATGTCCCGTTATAGGAGTTACGTCCAGCATCAGAGGGGAAGGAAAAAGTACTACCTCGGTCAATTTATCGTATATGCTCGCAGAAAAAGGGCACAGAGTGCTTTTAATCGATGCCGACTTGCGCCTTCCGAGTATTGCAAAAAAATTGGACATGAAGGGCGCGCCCGGACTTTCGAATATGCTCGTATCCTCCAATATGGATATGGAAGAGTTTAAATCGGATATACACGATCAGTGGTATATTCTGCCTGCGGGCGACATTCCGCCCAACCCTTCGGAGCTCTTGGGCTCGGAGAGAATGGAAAAGCTGTTGGATACGCTCAAAGAACAGTTTGACTATATCGTCATCGACCTTCCGCCCGTCAATTTGGTTACCGACGCCATATCCATTTCCAATTTCTTAACGGGAATGATTGTGGTTGTCAGGGAAAATTACGTAACCAAGCACGACGTGGACAACTGCTTCCGTCAGATGAATCTTTCCAACGTAAACATTCTCGGTTTCGTTATGAACGAAAGCAGTCAGGGCGGCGGAACGTACGCTCGAAGAAAAAATTATAAATATTATAAGAAAGAGCAATAAAAAATAACGGCATCAATCTTATAAGACTAAACCGAAGGAAGAAGGAAAATGATTGATTTTCACAGTCATATTTTGCCCGGTATCGACGACGGCAGTAAGGACGTAGCCGAAACTCTTGCGCTTTTAAATTTGCTCAAAGATCAGGGAGTACGCACCGTAGTCGCAACGCCGCATTTTTATGCAGACGATGAAAGAGTAGAACGCTTTCTTGAACGCAGAGCCCAAGCAAAAGCACTCTTGACGGATAAAATTCCCGCCGGAATGAATATTGTATGCGGAGCGGAAGTGGCGTATTATCCCGGCATCAGCCGTTTACCCAATCTGTCGGCGCTGTGCATTGAGAACAGCAAATTGCTTTTGCTGGAAATGCCCATGTCCAAATGGACGGACTATACCGTCAAAGAACTGATTGAGCTTTCGGGACGTGGGGATATCACCGTGGTAATTGCGCACATCGAGCGGTATATGGGCTATCAATCCCACGATACCCTGCGCCTTTTGCGTGCAAACGGCATACTGTTACAGTGCAATGCAAGCTTTTTCCTCAAACTGACCACGAAGGGCAAGGCGCTATCCATGCTCAAAAAGGGTGAAATACATTTCATTGGCTCAGACTGCCATAACCTGACCCATCGGGCGCCGCACATCGGGCAAGCCTTTGAATGGATTGAAAAAAAGTGCGGAAAGCTCTTTTTAGAGGAGCTGTTGAATTTCGGCAAAGCCAAGCTTCATTAACAAAAAATAAATTTTTAAAATCCGACTGAGCGGTCGGATTTTTTTCTTTGTTTTTTCAAAAAGAATTGCGTATATTTTTAAGGTTATTGCGAAAGATATGGGTATGGAAAACGTCTTTGTGTACGGTGCGTTTTTCGGCACGCTCGTCTTATTTTTTCCCATATTTTTGAGTTTGGACGCCTATACGGATTTGACCAAAAATAAGACCTTTTTTTCCGTGCATTTATTTAAATTCATCAAGATTTTCGGGGGATACATTCTTCTGCACTCGGAGGGAATTGCCATTCATCTCACTAAAAAGAAGGCAATTTTCATTCGCTACGAAGATATGCAGAACGAACAGAAAAAATTTGAGATAACGGCGGGATTTCAGCTGTTTACTCTGCGCACTTCCTTGGAGCTTTCCATCGAAAAATATCCCTTGGCTGCCTTTTATACGGCGGCGTTGGCGCAGGTTTTATCGCAAATCATATACCCGCTCGTCAGCTACAGAAAGGAATTTATGAATTTAAAGAACGGCACTTTATTGACGCAGGGCGAGGGAATTGCAAAAGCCACCGTACATTTGGTTACCGTGTTCAATCAACTGACCATCGGTATGGCGTTGTCTAAAATCATTCTGGAGGCGATTATCAATTTATGGCAGAAAAAGAAAAACACAAAACAATTGAAAACCTAATCGGTATGTCAGTGCAGTCGGTGGGCGAGTTAATCGACGTCAACACCGTCGTAGGAAAGCCCATTCTTTCGGCGAGTGGCGTGCAGATTATCCCCATTGCCAAGGTTATGGTCGGGTATTTATCGGGCGGCGGAGAATACGGTGACACCAAGCTCATCAAGGAAGACGGGCGCTCATTTGCAGGCGGGGCGGGCAGCTTGGTCAGCATGAAGCCCTGCGGATTTTTGATTGACGACGGCAAGGGCTGCCGTCTGGTCAAGGTGAGCGACGAACCGCTGGACGCCTTGATGGACAAGGTGGAAAACGTCATTGCACGCTTTGCCCCGGAAAAAGACAAGGAGCAAGAATAACCGCGCCGCAATGAAAAAATCTCATCGCTTTTTGAACTTTGTATTGGCGAGTTGGTTGATTTTGGGCGGAATTTCTCTCTTTTCTCTTCTCAAAGCGCCGTCCGCGCCAATCTCCGCAAGCGCGGCGAGCGTATCGGCGGCGGAAGCGGTGATTGAAGTCTGTTCGGGACGGTTGCTCTTTCAACGCAACGCAGATAAAAAACTGCCCATGGCGAGCACCACCAAAATTTTAACCGCCATCATTATCATCGAGGACTGCGATTTAGAAAAAACCGTCAAAATTCCCAAAGAAGGCACTGATATTGAAGGCTCGTCCGTCTATTTAAAGGCGGGTGAAGAATATACAGTCAAACAGCTCTTATACGGCCTGATGCTGCGCTCGGGCAACGATTGCGCGGTCACCTTGGCACTGCACCACAGCGGCAGTGTATCGGCGTTTGCAAGGGTCATGAACGAGCGGGCAAGAGCGTGGGGCGCAACGCACAGTCATTTTACAAATCCGCACGGACTGCCCGACGACGGGCATTATACCACGGCGAGAGATTTGGCGTACATTTCCCGTCACGCTATGCAAAATCCCACCTTTCGGGAGATTGTAAGCACCAAATATTTTGACCAAACGGGTTGGCAGAATAAAAACAAGCTGCTCTACCAATACGAGGGGGCAAACGGCGTTAAAACGGGGTATACCGTGAAAGCGGGCAGGTGTTTGGTTTCGGGCGCAAAGCAAAAGGATATGCAGCTGGTCAGCGTGGTGTTAAACTCGCCCGAAATGTATGAGCGCAGTGCCGAGCTTTTAGACGACTGCTTTCAGCGCTATACCATGCAAAAGCTGTACAGCGCAGAACAGGAGTTTATTCTGCCCACCGACGTGGAGAATAAAACCTGCACCGTCAAGTGCGACTGTGATTTTTATTACCCGCTTTTAGCAAACGAATATACGCAGACCAAAGTGCAACTGCCCGAAAAAATAAAATTACCCGTACAAAAGGGCGAAAATAGGGGAAAAGTTGTTATTTACCTTGAAAATCAGTTGATTTTTAGCCAAAATTTGTGTACTATAAAGGAAGTGAAAAAAAGTTACGCCGATTGCCTCGACGAGGTGCTCCGTAACTTTTAATTTAAAAATTTTACATGAAAGCTTAAAAAAATAAAGAGTGTTTAGGATATGAGAATTAATAAGTTTTTGGCTGAAAACGGCGTTGCTTCCCGCCGTGCCGCCGACAAGATGATTGAGGACGGCGACGTAGAGATTAACGGCAGAATTGCAAGATTGGGTGATAACGTAGAACCGGATGATGTGGTGCGTGCGAACGGAAAAATCGTAGGGCACAACACCAAAATTGAATATTATATCATGCACAAGCCCAAGGGCTGTGTGTGCACAGTTTCGGACGAACACGGCAGAAAGACGGTTATGGATTTATTGCCTCCTAACGCAGGCAGAGTGTTCCCCGTAGGGCGTTTGGACTACGATACCGAGGGACTGCTGATTTTGACCAACGACGGCGACCTGGCGTATAAGCTGACCAAGCCCGCCAACGAAATTCCAAAAACGTACGTTGCAAAGGTGGAGGGCGCCGTTACCGAACAGATGCTCAACCGCATTCGCCCTGGTATTGAAATTGAAAAGGGCGTAATGACCAAAAAATGCAAGATGAAAATTTTGGAAACGGATAAAAAATACACGCGCGTACAAATCGTACTGACCGAGGGCAAGAACAGAGAAATCAGAAAGATGTTTGAAGCCATCGGCAAGCACGTAGCCTTTTTGAAACGCATTAAAATCGGCGAGCTTACCTTGCGGGGTATGGACAGAGGCACCGTCAGAAAGCTCACGCAGGAAGAAGTTTTTTATCTGTCTAATTTATAAGAAAAATATCAAAACACCGCCGACGGCTAAGGGCTCTTCCCTTAGGGATTTAAATTAAATAATTTGAAAAACTCGACTTGTTAAAGTCGGGTTTTCTTTTACCCACGCAGAACAGATTGAATTAAATTTTATTTTATGTTATAATAAACTCACCGATAAATAAGAATTTGACGGAGATAATGAAATGAGTATAATACAAAAGTTTTATGACAATATGGCATCTCATTACGATAAGTTATTCCTTGATTGGAAAGCTGCAACGAAAGAGCAAGCCGTATTGTTGCAAGGTATATT
>JAFVZP010000005.1 GCA_017508105.1 Clostridia bacterium | reverse complement strand
GGCCCCTACCCACCTCATCTACGCCGACAATGTAGCGGCAGCTTTGGGCGAGCAGCTCCCTTTCGATTTTTAATTTGTCGATTTGTAGCTTTTCTTTGGGCATGGTAGACATAATCCTCCTTTAAGCTGCGGTTTTATCATTTTTATACGTTAATAATTTTTTATTCAAACTGACTGTTGTAGAGCTTGGAATAGAAGGTGTCGCCGTTCAGAAGCTGGGCGTGCGTGCCCTGCTCGACGACGTTGCCGTCCTTCATAACCAAAATAAGGTCGGCATTTTGAATGGTTGATAAGCGGTGGGCGACGATGAAGCTGGTTCTGCCCTGCATCAAGCGGGCGAATGCCTCTTGAATTTTGAGCTCGGTACGGGTGTCGATGGACGAAGTGGCTTCGTCTAAAATGAGCATGGGCGGGAGCAAAAGCATGATTCTTGCAATGCACAAAAGCTGTTTTTGCCCCTGCGAGAGCGCGCCGCCGTCCTCGCCGATATAGGTGTTATACCCCTCGGGCAGACGGGAAATAAAGCCGTGGGCGTGCGCCGATTTTGCCGCCGCAATTATCTGTTCGTCCGTGGCATGGGGCATGCCTAAGCACAGGTTCTCGCGAATTGTACCGCTCTTGAGCCAGGTGTCCTGCAGGACCATGCCGTAGCCCGTGCGCAGGGAATGGCGGGTGACCGTGCGAACGTCGGTATCCTCTACGAAGATAGCGCCCTCGGTTACGTCGTAAAAGCGCATGAAGAGGTTGATGAGCGTGGTTTTACCGCAGCCCGTGGGTCCGACGATGGCGATGCGCTTGCCCGATTGCACGGCGAGGTTGAGCCCTTGAATGAGCTTTTGCTCGGGCTCGTAGGAAAAGCTGACGTTCTCCAAGCGGACGTTGCCCTCGACGGGGGGGAGCCGGGGGTTTTGAGCGTCGCTTACCTCTTCCTCGGCGCTTAAAAATTCAAAGACACGCGAAGCGCAGGCGAGGGCGTTTTGGAACTCGGTGACCACGCCCGTGATTTCGTTGAAGGGCTTGGTGTACTGCGTGGCGTAGGCTAAAAATTTAGAGAGCGCGCCGACCGAGAACATGCCGCCCGTGGAAATGACCGCAAGGGCGCCGAACAGCGCCACCAGGGCGTAGACCACGGCGTTGACGAAGCGGGTGCAGGGGTTGGTGAGCGAGGAGAAAAAGATTGCCTTTAAGGAACACTTTTCCAGCTCTTGGTTCATGGCGTCGAACGTCTGTAAATTTTCGTCCTCGTGGGTGTACGCCTGCACGGTGGGCAGAGCGGAGAGCATTTCGTCGATGAACGCCGTCTGCTTGCCACGGATTTTGGACTGCTGTAAGAACATGGAATAGGTTTTGCTTGATATAAATTTTGCCGTAAACAGCGAGAGCGGAGTGACCAACAGGACGGTGAGCGCCAGCTGCCAATGCACGAAGAACATGAATGCGACCGTACCGAGAATGGTAATGACGCCCGTAAAGAGCTGGGTGAAGCCCATTAAGAGCCCGTCGGCAAACTGCTCGACGTCGGAGATGACGGTATTGACGGTTTGGCCGTAGCCCCTGCCGTCGATGTATTTTAGGGGCAGTACTTGCAGCTTTCGTATAGCCTTGGCACGCACGTCCTCGACCACTTGATAGGTGATATAGTTATTGTAAAGACCGGCAAGCCATTGCGTGAGCGCCGCGCCGACCGCAAACAGAGCAATTTGCCAAAGTATGCCTTGGAGCGTTTGAAAATCGACCCGACCTGCGCCCACGATGCAGTCGATGCCGTCGCCGATGAGCACGGGCACGTACAGCGTACACACCACCGTGGCAAGCGAGAGAAGCACCGTACACGCGAGCAAGAGCCAATATTTACGGATATAGGAGAACAGCTCCCGTAAGGTGCCGTTTCCCGTTTTTTTCGCGTGTGCGTTTTTGCCGTTATTCTTGGGCATGGTGCACCTCCTTGAACTGAGATTGATAAATCTCACGGTAGACCTCGCAGGAGTTTAACAGCTGGGCGTGCGTGCCGAGGCCCACCATTTTTCCCTCATCCAGGACGACGATAATATCCGCATGCTGCAAGGAAGCGGTGCGCTGAGATACGATGAACGTGGTGGTTTTGGGAAGGGTGGCGAGCGCCTTACGCAGGGCGGCGTCGGTGGCGTAGTCGAGTGCAGACGAGCTGTCGTCCAAGATGAGAATTTCGGGGTTTTTAACGAGCGCGCGGGCGATGGATAGGCGTTGCTTTTGTCCACCCGAGAGGTTTGCGCCCTTTTGCTCGATTTTTCCGTCCAGACCGCCTTTGGAATTGACCACGTCGGTGGCTTGCGCTAAGGCGACGGCGTGCAGAATTTGCTCGTCCGTTGCCGCGGGGTTGCCCCAGCGGATATTTTCCCGCACGGTGCCCTCAAACAGCACGGATTTTTGCAGTACGGTTGCGACCTTTTCACGCAAAATTTGGGTATTTTGCGCCTGCACGTTGACGCCGTTGACCAACACCGTTCCCTCGGTGGGGTCGTAAAAGTGCGAAATCAGCCGCACCAGCGAGGTCTTGCCCGAGCCCGTGCCCCCGATAATGCCCACCGTTTGACCTTTTTTTACGGAAAAGGTGATGTTTTCCAAGGCGTTGCCGCCGCCGGCGTACGAAAGGCAGACGTTTTGAAAATCCACGGCGTTATCGGTGTATACGGTGGCATCCGCGGACGTCTTCAACGGGTTGCTGAGCGAGAATACCTCCTCAATGCGGTGAGCAGAGGCGATGGATTTGGTGATGGTAACGATGAGGTTGGCGAGCTTGATGAGCTCGATTAAAATTTGCGACATGTAGTTGTAGAGCGCGAGCACCTGACCTTGGGTGAGCAGGCCGCTGTCCACACGAATGCCGCCGACGTATAAAAGAGCGATAATCGCCGCGTTGACGACGGCGTAGGTGAGCGGATTCATAGCCGCCGAGATGCTACCCACGAAGTTGCGGCGCTTGGTGTATTCCACGTTCTTTCTATCGAAGGCGGCGATTTCAGCCCCCTCCTTGCAGAAGGCACGCAGCACCCTTGCGCCCGTTAAATTTTCACGGGTGGATAAGAGCAGCCCGTCCAATTTTTCCTGCGAGCGTTTATACAGCGGCAGCGTAATTGCCATAATGCCCACGACGATGAGCGTGAGCACGGGCAGGGCAACGGCGAATACCATGCCCGAGGGCACGTCCACAAAGAATGCCATAATAACGGCGCCGAATACGATGAAGGGCGAGCGCAAAAAGAGGCGCAAAACCATGTTGACGCCCGTCTGCACTTGGTTGACGTCGCCCGTCATGCGGGAAATCATGTTCGCCGCGCCCAGCTTATCAACCTCGGCAAAGCTCAACGACTGCATTTTCTCAAAGAGCGAACGGCGCAGACGGGTGGAATGCCCCACCGCCGCCCGAGCAGCGAAGTATTGCGCCGTAACCGAGGACAAGAGCCCGACAAGCCCCAAGCCAAAGAGCAAGAAGAACATGGCGAGGATATACCCCTTATCCCCCGACGGAATGCCTTTATCGACGATTGCCGCCACGACGAGGGGTACGGCGAGCTCCAAGAGCGCTTCCAAGAGCTTAAAGAGCGGCGCCAGCACCACTTGCTTGCGATAAAATTTTAAATAGGAGAGTACCTGTTTCATTTCAATAATATTATAAATTGCAGAAAAAAAATTGTCAAATGAAAAATCCCTTGCGCATAAAGTATGCAAACAAGGGATGGATTGAGAGGTTTTTATCTTTCTTTGGCGTGGAACATTACGCCGACGGTACCCGGACCGCAGTGCGCGCCGATGACGGGGCCGACCCATTGAATTTCCAAGTCGATATTGGGGTATTCTTGACGCAGAGCGGCAGCCAGTTCTTCGGCGGACTTTTCATTGTCGGCGTGGATGATAACCGTCTTATATTTGTCCAGCTCGCTGCCCTTGGTGCGCACATATTCACGCAATGCGTTGAGCGCCTTTTTAAAGCCCTTTACCTTGGCTACGGGCACGATGACGCCGTCCTTGGTGATGCTCAAAACGGGCTTGATGCCCAAGAGATTGCCCACGACCTTGGACACGCCCGAAAGTCTGCCGCCGCGTTGCAGATAGGTCAAGTCCTCCACGACGAAGTAGCCTGCAAAGTGGGGAATAAGCGAGTCTACGTATGCGTCCATCTCGTCCATGGTAGCCCCCTCCTTGTATTTCAAGGCGGCGTAATAGGCGATTAAGCCGGTTGCCATGGAGATGGTTCTGCTGTCCTTAAAGCGGATTTCGCGTTCGGGATATTTTTCCTTTAATTGGGCGATGACGTTCTTCATGGCGTTGAACGTACCGCTCATTTCATGCGAGAAGGTGATGTAATAAATGTCCTCGCCGCGGGCTAAAATGGGTTCAAAATATTCGGTGTAGGCGTACTCGTTGAGCGCAGAGGTCTTTGCCGAAGCGCCTGCACGCATTTGATCGAAAAAGTTTTTCAGGTCGATTTTTTCGCCCAGGTCGTAAAAATACTCTTGATCGCCGAGCGTGTAGGGCATATAAATGACGTTCAGCCCCACCTCTTTGACCGTAGTATGCCAAAGCTCACAGTTGGAATCGCAAAATAATTGATACATTATCGTTCTCCTTAATTGGTTTATACTTTATACTTTGACCTTTTCGCTGTCAACCAGCGCAAAGGAAAATTCTCCGATGACGGCTGTTTTTCCGCCGTTTTTACCCTCGGCCTTGATGAAGTGAATGGGTCCGACCGAACGGATGTGCGTACAGGTGAACTCGACGGTGTCACCGGGGCGCACGGGGTTTTTGAATTTGACGTTGTTCATGCCGGCGTACAGCGTGGTTTTGCCTTGCAGTCCGTCGGACATGAGCATGCAGGCAGATTGCGCCGCCATTTCACAGAGAATGACGCCGGGTACGATGGGATTGCCGGGGAAATGCCCCTGCAAAAAGAACTCGTCGCCCTTAACGGTGTATTTGCCCGTTACGGTGCCGTCCTCGTTTTTATACGCCTCGTCCACCAGGAGCATGGGCTCCCGATGGGGTAGAATTTGTTTGATTTGCTCTCTGTTCATAGGATTTTCCTCGTTTTGTTTTATTCGCAACGGGTGTGGGCACATTTTAAAATGTCCTCGGTCTGCGAAACAATTTCCTCAATTATCTCCCGGCAGGTCTGTTCGCGCTTGACCAATCCCGCAATTTCACCGCAGAGGAAGGAACCGTTTTCCAGATCGCCCTCCTTCGCCGCTCTTCTGAGCGCGCCTGCGCCGAACTCGGTTATCTCCTCGTCGGTCATGGCGGTGTTTTTTTCAATCTCGGCAAACTTTCTGGTAAACGGGTTTTTGAGCGCGCGGGCGGGATGACCTACCCTTCTGCCGTTAACCACGGTGCCCGTATCGCCTGCCTTGATTACTTTCTGTTTATAATTTTCATGGATATTACATTCCTTGGCAACCAGGAATCTCGTACCCATTTGAATGCCCTCTGCGCCCAGCATAAACGCCGCTGCCATGCCTCTGCCGTCGGCAATGCCGCCTGCGGCAATGACGGGGATATCCACGCCGTCCACTACCTGCGGAACCAAGGGCATGGTGTTCATTTCGCCGATGTGGCCGCCCGATTCACCACCCTCGGCAATGACTGCCGTGGCGCCGCGCTTGGCGACCATTTGCGCCAAAGCAACCGAGGATACGACGGGAATGACCTTGACACCCGCTTCCAACCACTGCTTCATGAGGGGCAGGGGGTTGCCTGCGCCCGTGGTAACGACGGGGACCTTTTCCTCGATGACGACTTGCGCCACCTCGGCGGCGTAAGGGCTCATGAGCATGACGTTGACGCCGAAGGGCTTATCGGTAAGCGCACGGCATTTGCGGATTTCCGCGCGGAGCTGTTCGCCGTTCATATTCATGCCGGCAATCAAGCCCAGCCCGCCGGCTTGGGATACCGCAGCCGCCAAGGCAGCGTCGGCAATCCACGCCATACCGCCCTGGAAAATGGGGTAACGTATGCCCAAGATATCGCAAATTTTACTCTTTATCATGCTATAACCTACTTTATTTTATAATCGTCTATTTTTGTATATTATACCACGGTCATATTTTTTTGTCAACAATCCGTGCCGTTAAGTTTTTTAGGCGGTTTGTTGGCATAAAATTTGATTACAGCAAAAGAACGGGAGAATGGCAAGCCTCTCCCGTCCGAATGTTGAGCGAATGATATAATTGTTATTCTTCACGCTGTAAAGCGTAGGCATAAGCGCCGTAAATACCGGCGTCGTTGCCCAGCGTGGCACGCACGATGTCGACGGGAGCGTAGTCCGTATCGACGTAAATATTTTGCTCTACGTACGCCTTGACGGGGGTCAGAAGCGCATCGCCGGCATTGGAAACGCCGCCGCCGAGCATGACGGCTTCGGGACGGAAGATATTGATGAGGTTGGCAATGCCCTCGCCGAGATAGCGAACGTATTGGTCCAAGACCGCCTGCGCCGTTTTATCCCCTTGCGCCGCCGCCTTGAACGCGGTGGAGCCGGACACCTTGTTTATATCGCCCTCGACAACCTGCCACATGGCGCTGCCCTGCGCTTTTTCCATGGCTTCCTTGGTGTCGCGAATGAGCGCCATGGCAGAAGAATACTGTTCAAAGCAGCCGCATCTGCCGCAGCCGCACTTGCGACCGCCGACCTCGACAACCGTGTGCCCGACCTCTGCGCCGGCGCTGCGGAAGCCCTCGAACAGCTTGCCGTCCAAGACGATACCGCCGCCCACGCCCGTGCCGAGCGTAATTAACAGACAGTCCTTATATTTAGCCCCTACGCCGAATTTTGCCTCACCCAAAGCGGCGGCGTTGGCGTCGTTGGTCAGATAGACCTTTTTATCCGTCAGCCGAGCCACTTCCTGCCCCAAGGGTACGTCAATCCAGTTATAGTTGCCCCATTTGGCAACCACGCCCTTGGCGCTGTCGATAACGCCGGGCGAGCCGATGCCGATTGCTTGTACGTTTTTGAACGAAAACCCTGCGTTTTGGGTTACGCTCTTTGCCAAAAATACCAACTTATCGGCGACGCCTTGAAAGCCGTCCGAAGGATTGGTTTCCACACGTTCTTTTAAAATTAATTCGCCGTCCTTGAATACTCCCGCTTTGGCAGACATTCCGCCAAGGTCTATCCCTACGTAAATCATTACGCCTCCCGTTTGCACGTTTTTTATAAATTGAAAAGTAAAGGTGCCGCCAAAGGCAAAAAAAGCCAATGCCGCCCTCATATATTCTATTGTAAAACAAAACGCCGAGAAAATCAAGACCTTTTGAAAAATTTTTATTGTTTTTTTAAGAATTTATTGAAAAAAATACCCGCGCCGAGAAAAAAGCATATCGCCCTATCCCTCAACGGCTGTGGATAAAAAAATCGGGCAAACGCTTTTTGGCGTTTGCCCGTTGGGTTTTATTTGTTGTTGACTTTTACGCTGGTAAGAATGATGGGTGCCATGGGTACCTTATAGGTAGCTTCCAGCTTATAGCTGCGATAGAACCAATCTTCGGTGTCCACCAACATGGGCTCGGTTTCCTGTACGAAGGAATTTTCTCCGTTTGCCTCTACGTCCTTGATGTACTTGGTGATGGCGGTCATCAATTCTTCATACTTCTCCTGCGCCGCTTCATTGTAGGGTTCGCCGAATACGCAGTAGTCTTGGTTTACCGCATTTTCGGTTACGGAAGAGATATAGAAGAGCGAGGTTGCGGAGTTTTTAGCGTAACCCTTGGTGCTGTACCATTCTGCATCCTTTTCCCAATCGTCGCCCACCTGCGCGGTTTTGGAGTTTCTCTTAACCGTAACCTGGGTGCTGTCGGCTTCGGACTTATCGGTGTAGTACATAACCAAAGCGCCATCCTTGAGCGAGCCGTATTTCTTATCGTTGTTTTCGATTTCGTAGTGGTTGCTCTTGAACTCGCCTACGACGGTGTTGGTGCCCTCGGTGGGAACCTTACCTGCGGCAACGGGCTTGTAGACCGTTTGGGTGAGTTCAACGTTGTGCTCCTCTAAATAGGAGAAATATTCACGCTCTACCAAGCCTCTGGTTTCGGGGTCGCCTGCTTGGGCTGCGTCGTATTCATAACCGCCCGTGAACATACCCACGGAGTCCTGATAGTCGTGGAAGCAGAGCCCGTCGTAATATCCCGACTCAGCCAATTCGATGAAGTGCTGAACGGTTTGCGGGAAGAATTTTCTGTAGAGCTTATACTCAATTTTATATGTCTTGCTGTTGAAAGAAACGGTCAGCGTTACTTTGGGGTTTGCGGAAGTGCAGCTGCCGAACATACAGGCGGTGCTTACCACCATAATGGCGGCGAACAAAAAGCAGACCGCACGTTTGATTGTCTTATTCAAAAGTTGTATCATTACAACCCTCCGTTTTATAAAATAATATTAGTGCAATATTTATTTTACCTATATTTTTAAATTCCGTCAAGAGTTTTTGACCTCATTTTACGATAAAATATGCGAATTGGAACTTTTCCCCCGGCCGACCTGCGGCCATTGCCTCTTTATGTGTTGGCGGAAGGGCAATTTTCCGCTTGCATGCGCCCGTCGTAATAGGCTTTTAAATTGCCCTCGTACACCACGCTGCAATCGGGCAGGTTTAAAAAATCGATGGGCTTTACCACCTCGCCGTAGTAGTCGTAGGGAATGACCTGCGCCCCCTCGAGCACCGAACGAACGAACTCCGAGCAATAATAACAGTGCTTGGGGTGATAGCGCTTTTGAAAATACGCCAAGAACAGCCCGAAATAATTATAATGATATTTATCCCGTTGCTCGTACATTTGCGTCAATCTCTCGCCGATGGCTTGGTATTGCTCCTCGGTAACCGAAAGAGCTATGACCTGCACCTGCGTGCCCTTGACGAAACGGCGGAGCGCACCCTTGTCGGGCGTTTCCTTGGTGAATGCGCCCCAGAATGCCGAATAGGTATACTTGCGGGCAAAGGAGTACATGGGTATCAGCCCTTCGTCCAACGCAATGGACGAGTGATTGTACTTTGCGCCCGTTATTTTTTTGAGTATTTTGGATACGATGCTGCCCGTTTGACTGATGACTATATACACCGTACGATTTTTTTGCTTGTTGATTTCCATTTTTTCCCGATT
>JAFVZP010000042.1 GCA_017508105.1 Clostridia bacterium | reverse complement strand
TGTACAAAGGCTTTTCCCCAATGCTAAAATAGTGGCTGACCGCTTCCATGTCATCCGCCTTGTCATTGATACCTTCCTGGAGTTCTGCAGAGCCGCAGATCCCGATATCCGATGGCAACGTGCATGAACCCCGTGGGGCTGGGAGCCAAACGGGTGACCTGTGCTCCCTTTTCCAAGGGGCGCAAGGGATATTTTTCTTCGTAATATTGTAAGGGTTTTACGTTTTCGTCGGGGATTAACGCATCTGCTAACTGATTTAAATTCATTTTCTATCACTCCAAAAGATTTTAAATTAAATTGATAAATTCGGACAGGTTGTCCGTGGAAATTTGCCTTGTTCCGTCCTCAATTTCGTGAACCAAAGCGCAAATTTTGTCGCAAACGGGGGTGGAAACGGCGTATTTTTGACCAAAACGGCACACGACGCCGTCGATATAGTCAATTTCGCATTTCTTGCCCTGACGCAGGGATTGCAACATGCTCGACACCAATTTTGCGTGCTTTTTCATGGCAATCGGCAACAAAAAGAGTGCCAGAGCCTTTTTGAACGGATTGCGGTATCCAAGCAGTTGGATGATGTCGTGCCCTTGAATTTTTTCGGGGGTAATTTTGGCGGCGTTGCATACGCGGATACATTCTTGAATGACTTCCAACGCCACGCGCTTGCCGAGCTTATGCTTGGAGATTTCGCCAAACGTAAGCCCCGTGAAGGTCGAAACACCGGAAAACGCAGAGTTGATGATGAGCTTGGACCATCTTGCGCCCACAAAGTTTTCTTCTATCTCCACTTTACCCATACATTCGAGGTATTCCCGAATTTTTTGCAGGCGTTCATCCGCCTTACCGTAGGCGCCGAGAGAAAAGGTGAGCGCCTCGGGTTGAGAGGTTAATTCACTCTTGCCATTGCCGATAAACGTAGCGCCCCAAGCCACCGCGCAGCCGTAGGTGTTATCCTCGCCGATAATTTGAGAAATAACCTCTTCGGGCAGACCATTTTGCATGGTGCAAATGACGCCGTTTTCAGCCAAAAAGTCCTTTAAAAAGCTGACGATTTGCCCATTTTCGCTCTGTTTGGTCATGAGGAAGATTAAATCGTATTTTCCGTTCATTTCCTCGGGTAAAAGCGCCGTAACCTTCTGGGTAAAGTTGACCGTACCGATAATTTGCGCGCCCGTTTCACGCATAGCGGCAACGTGCGACTTGTTTCGGTTGATTAAGTCCACCTGCTTCCCTGCTTTGGCGATGTATGCGCCCAATACCGTACCCATGGCGCCTGCGCCGTAAATTGCTACTCTCATGGATATATATAAGCTCCTGTTTTGTTTAAATTATTGATTTAAAGCATAGTTATAGATGGCGGAAACAGTGTCCTCGACCCCGTGATTTTCACAATCAACCGTAAAATCGGCATATTTTTCATAGAGCGGAGTGCGCTCGTCGTACAGCGCGCGCAAATTTTGACCTTCTTTGATGACAACACCTCGGTTGTTGAGGACGTTTTTTAAGCGTTTTTCTATTTCGCCATAAGAAAGTTTTAAATAAATCACCTTGCCGAGACTCTTTAAATGCGCCATCGCCTCTTCGCAATACACCACGCTGCCACCCGTGGAAATGACGCAGCGCTCCGCCCAAAGCGAAGCGTTAACGGCGTTTTCTATCTCAATAAACGCCTGCTCGCCCCTCTCTTGTAATAAATCGGACAAAAGACGCTTTTCCTTGGTTTGAATGATTAAATCGCTGTCGATAAACCCAAAGCCCAACGCCTTTGCCGCTAAAACGCCCGCCGTGCTCTTTCCGCAGGCAGGCATTCCAATTAAAATGATATTGCCTAAATTTTGTTCCATGCTAAATATTTTAGCATATTTTATAAAAAATGTCAAAGAATCTGCCCTTTTTTCTTTATATTATGCCACGCATAGTACTATGTATTTTATTAAAAATAAGCATTTTAAAATGTTTGTTAATTTTAATGAAATATCCCCTTGATTTTTATGGAAATATGTGGTATAATAATACCGTAAAAATCTATATATGGGAGAAAAAAACTTATGAAAATAAAAATAACCTTAGACACCGCTTGCGATTTATCCCAAGAATTGATTGAAAAATATGATTTTGCAACCATCCCCTTTATGGTTACCTTGGGTATGGATACTTATGAAGACGGAAAAATTGACACCTCTGAAATTTTTGATTACGTCACCGAAACGGGCAATTTACCCAAAACCAGCGCCATCAATGAAGAAAGTTTTTATGAATTTTTCAGCGAAGTAAAAAAAGATTGCGACGCCATTATCCATTTCAGCATTTCATCGCACATGAGCGCCGCTTGTAACAATGCAATCAATGCCGCAAAAAGAGTAGACAACGTCTATGTCATCGATTCCAAAAATCTTTCTACCGGTATTGCCCTTTTGGCCATTTACGCCAAAGAACTGTGCGATACCTTGACGGACGTACAAGAAATCGTCAAAAAAATCAATGAAAAAATTGATAAAGTTCAGGCAAGCTTCGTTATAGAACGGTTGGATTATTTGCATAAAGGCGGCAGATGCTCTTCCTTGGCGTTCTTTGGGGCAAATTTATTGAAATTACGTCCGCAAATCGTGGTTTCAGACGGAAAAATGAAATCTACGCATAAATTTAGAGGAAAAATGTCCAAGGTCGTTACCGATTACTGCTATACGGTTTTGGAAGAAAACCCCAATGCGGATAAAAAAATCTGCTTTATCACGCACAGCCACGCAACTCAAGAGATGGTAGACGCCGCTTACAACGTAGTGAAAGCCGCCGGCTTTGAGACTATTTATCAGACCTATGCAGGCTGTACCGTTTCCAGCCACTGCGGAAAAAATACGCTCGGCATCTTATTTATGAACAAATAAAAAGGCAAAAAATTAAAACCGTCGTAAAGTTTTACGACGGTTTTTTTTGTTGTTTTTTTGATTATTTTGCATATTCTACGCTACGGAATTCACGGATAACGTTGACCTTGATTTGTCCGGGATATTCCAATTCGGCTTCAATTTTCTTGGCTATATCCTTGGAAAGGAACAGTGCCTTGGTATCGTCCACCTGCTCGGGCTTGACGATGACACGAATTTCTCTGCCGGCTTGAATTGCATAGCTCTTATCTACGCCCGCAAACGAGGATGCGATGGCTTCGAGTTTTTCTAAGCGCTTGATATAATTCGTACCCGTTTCACGGCGTGCACCCGGTCTTGCGCCAGAAATGGCGTCTGCCGCTTGAATGAGCACCGCTTCAATGGTTTTGGGCTCTACGTCGCCGTGGTGCGCCTGAATGGCGTTGACGATGTTGGGGTTTTCCTTGTATTTTTTCGCAAGATCTGCGCCCAACTGTACGTGCGTACCTTCCTGCTCGTGGTCGACGGCCTTGCCGATGTCGTGCAATAAACCCGCACGCTTTGCAAAGTTAACGTCCAACTCCAGCTCCTGCGCCATCAAGCCTGCGAGTTGCGCAACCTCAATGGAATGCTGGTACACATTCTGTCCGTAGCTCGTTCTGTATTTAAGCTTACCGATGAGTTTGATGATTTCGGGGTGCAAACCAAAGATACCCACTTCAAACATGGCGTTTTCGCCGGCTTCTTTGACTTGTTGGTCGAGTTCTTTTCTAACCTTTTCCACCGTTTCTTCAATTCTGGCGGGGTGAATTCTGCCGTCGGAAATCAAGCGTTCAAGCGCAATACGGGCAACCTCACGTCTGACGGGGTCAAATCCAGAGAGAATGACCACCTCGGGCGTATCGTCGATGATGAGCTCGATGCCCGTTGCATTTTCCAACGCACGGATATTTCTGCCCTCTCTACCGATAATTCTTGCCTTCATATCGTCGCTGGACAGAGCCACTGTGGACACAGTCTTTTCGGACGCTTGGTCTGCTGCGCAGCGCTGAATGGCGAGCGCAATTACGTTTTTGGCGTTTAAGTCAGCCTCGTCCTTGGCTGCCTGCTCCATATTTCTCACCTGAACGGCAACCGATTCACGGGTTTCTTGTAAAATTTCTTCGGTTAAGAGCGTTTTTGCCTCTTCCTTGGTAAGCTGTGCAACCTTTTCAAGCTCCTGCACCATCAAATCGTGCTGGTGAGAGAGTTTTTCCTGCAGGGCGGCAACGTCCTTTTCTTTTGCCGTTAAGGAATTTTTTTGCTGTTCCAATGCTTCGTGTTTTTTATCCAGCGAATTCTCTTTTTTGTCGAGAACGTCCTCGCGTTGATTGAGTCTGGATTCCAACCGTTGCAATTCGGCTTTCTTTTCCTTGGATTCGTGTTCAAATTCTTTTCTGAGTCTTAAATCCTGTTCCTTTGCCTCCAATATGGCTTCTTTTTTCAGTCTTTTGCCTTCGATGTGCGCATCGCTTACAATTTTCTTTGCTTGTTCTTCAGCGCTACCGATTTTCTTTTCCGTGTTTTTACGGTAAATAAAGTGATATAAGATAATACCAACACCACCACCCACGGCAAGCGCAAATACGATGAGTACGATTGCCAAAGGCATGGGGATTGAAAGAAACAGGCTGTTTAGAGTGTTGTTCATTTCCAAACCTCCTGATTATAAAATTTTGATGAATATATAAATAATCCCACTAAGAGTATTACTATCTATTAATCACATTCTATTGTACACTATATTTCATAAATTGTCAATGGACTGAAAGAAATTTGTTTGTTTTTGGCAAAAAAAAATCGAATAGAAAATTCGATTTTTTTGAATTTATTTAATTTTCCAATTCTTTACGCCAAAGCGCTGCCTGCGCATCCGAGGGCATGTGCCAATCGCTTCTCGGCGAAAGACCAACTGAACCTACCTTGACCCCGTCGGGCGAGCAGGAACGCTTGAACTGTTGGGTGAAAAACCGCCCGTAGAAATTTTTTAACCAGCGTAAGAGCGTCTGTTCGTCATATTTATCCGCAAAAGCATGTTGTGCCAGATAGAGTACTTTTTTAGGCGAAAAGCCCCAGCGAATGGCGTAATACAAATAAAAATCGTGCAATTCGTAGGGTCCAACCAAATCCTCGGTCTTTTGGGCAATATTACCCTTGGCGTCGGGCGGCAACAACTCGGGAGAGATTTCCGTATTGACGATGGAACAAAGCACGTCGCCCAATTCTCCGCCCTCTTTTTCGGCAATCTCCAAGACGATGTGCTTGATGAGCGTCTTAGGCACCGAGGCGTTGACGGCGTACATGCTCATATGGTCGCCGTTATAGGTGCACCAACCGAGCGCAAGCTCGCTTAAATCCCCCGTACCGATTAAAATACCGCCCTCTTTGTTGGCTACGTCCATTAAAATGAGCGTGCGCATACGGGCTTGGGCGTTTTCGTACGTTACGTCCAATACGTTTTTATCGTGACCGATGTCCTCAAAGTGCTGCAATACACTCTTGGTAACGTCGATTTCCCGAACCGTTGCGCCAATTTCTTCGATGAGTTTGACGGCGTTGCCCTTGGTCTTGTTCGTCGTGCCGAATCCGGGCATGGTAATGGCGATGATGTCCTTTCTGTCTTTTTTTAAAATGTCGAATGCACGGGCGGTAACCAAGAGTGCGAGCGTGGAATCCAACCCGCCTGAAATACCCAACACGGCGGTTTTGGAGCCGATATGCGCCAAACGTCGCGCCAAGGCGTTTGCCTGTATGGATATAATGAGTTCCGCGCGAGCCTTTCTCTCTGCCTTATCCGCAGGAATAAAGGGTGTTTGAGAAAACTGACGGATTAACCCGCCCGCAAACGGTTGGGTTTGGAAATATACCGTTTGAAAACTGCCGTCGGCAGGCGGAAAGGTATTGATTTTTTTGCGTTCGTTTGCAAGCTTTTGTACGTCGATTTCGGAAATTAAGAGATTTTCCTCTTCAAAGAGCGGACTTTCCGCCAACAGCTTGCCCCGCTCGGAGATTAAGTTATGTCCCGAAAAGAGCGCGTCGGTGGTCGATTCCCCGATGCCCGAGGTGGCGTAGACGTAACCGCATACACAGCGGCTGGACGTGGCGTTGACGAGCAAAATGCGGCTGTTGCTCTTACCCACAATCTCGTCGGAAGCCGAGAGATTGACGATGATGTTCGCTCCTGCCTGCGCAAGATGCGCCGAGGGCGCATGCAGACTCCACATATCCTCGCAAATTTCACAGCCGACGGAAAACTCGGGGAAGTTTTCCGCTTGCAGGATTACGTGATTGCCAAAGTAGACCTGTTGCGCCGTTTGACCGCCAAAATCGACCTCTATGACGCCGTCGGCGGTGGGTCGGGCAAAATAACGCACTTCGTTAAACTCCCCGTAATTCGGCAAATTTTGTTTGGGGATAAACGCCAATACTTTACCGCCCGAAACAGCCGCCGCAACGTTGTACAATTTGCCGTTATATTCTAACGGCAATCCGATAAACGAGAGAATTTTTCTGTCTTTGGTGGCGACTGCAATCTCTTTTAAGCCGTTCAGGCAAGCATTGACGAGCGTCGACTGAAAAAACAGGTCGGCGCAGGTATAGCCGCTGATGCAGAGCTCGGGAAATACGGCGAGCTGTACGCCGCGGGCGGCGCACTCGTCTATTTTTTGTATGATTTGTTGGACGTTGTATTCCACGTCAGCCACACGCATTTTGGGCGTTACCGCCGCTGTGCGCACAAATCCGTAATTCATAGCGTTCTCCTATGCGATACTCGTTAAAAATAGAGAATTAATCTCTTTCTTCGTTCTTTTCCTTGACGGCAGCTCGGATTTTTTGGTCGATTTCTGCCATTACCTCGGGGTTGTCTTTGAGGTAGTTGCGCATTTTATCCCTGCCGTTGGCGACCTTTTCACCGTTGTAGCTGAACCATGCGCCGCTCTTTTCCAATACGTCGTAGGCAACGCCCATATCCATAATGCAACCCTCTTGGGAAATGCCTTCGCCGTAAATAATGTCGAATTCCGCCTGTCTGAAGGGAGGCGCCAATTTGTTTTTGACGATTTTTGCCTTGGTTTTATTGCCCACGGCGCCGTCGCTGTCCTTCAATAAATCGGCCTTGCGCACGTCGATACGAATGGATGCGTAGAACTTGAGTGCCTTGCCGCCGGGAGTGGTTTCGGGATTGCCGAACATAATACCCACCTTTTCGCGCAGCTGGTTGATGAAGATGACGCAGGTTTTGGATTTGTTGACGATTGCCGTCAGTTTGCGAAGCGCCTGAGACATGAGTCTTGCCTGCAAGCCAACGTGAGAATCGCCCATATCCCCTTCAATTTCGGCTTTGGGGGTGAGAGCGGCAACCGAGTCGACGACGATGATATCCACCGCCGAGCTGCGCACCAACGCGTCCACGATGTCGAGCGCCTGTTCGCCCGAATCGGGTTGAGATACGTATAATTCGTCGAGATTGACGCCCAATTTTTTAGCGTAAACGGGGTCGAGGGCGTGTTCGGCGTCCACGAAAGCGGCAACACCTCCCATCTTCTGCGCCTCTGCAACGACGTGCAACGCCACCGTGGTTTTACCCGACGATTCGGGACCGTAAATTTCCACCATTCTGCCACGGGGCACACCGCCCACACCGAGCGCAACGTCGAGCGTTAAACAGCCCGTGGGAATGACTTCGATATCGACATTCCCGGCATTGTCGCCGAGCTTCATGATGGCGCCCTTACCGTACTGTTTTTCTATTTGCGCCAAGACCGAGTCCAGCGCTTTTAATTTTTCCTGATTCATACAATTTTCCTCACAGTTTTTTATTCTTTTAACAATTTAAAGAGCGAAAAGAGCGCATAATTGACAGCTGTTTTGGTGATGCGTTCCCTATCCCCTTCAAATACGTATTCATTGACAAAAATTTGACCGTTTATACCCGCGGCGATATAGCAAAGCCCGACGGGCTTTTTGGTATCGTCCGATTTAGGACCCGCAATGCCCGTGGTTGCCACGCATACGTTGCAGTTGCCCGTGGAAAACAGCCCTTCCGCCATCTCGTGCGCCGTTTGTTTGGATACGGCGCCGTAATGCTTTAACGTGTCCTCTTTTACCCCCAAGCGCAGCATTTTGGCTTGGTTGGCATAGGCGGTTACGCCTTCGATAAACACCTCGCTGACACCCGGAATTTGCACCATTTTGGAGCAAATACCGCCACCCGTGAAGGATTCAGCCACGGAAAGCTTGGCTTTTCTCAGTTTTAACGCCTCGTAAATGCGTTGTGGTAGAGGCGTATCGTCCAAGGCGTAAATATACTCGTCCAGTTCGCTTAAAATAATGCGAATGACTTGGTCGGCGAACATTTTCGGGGTCAAAGAGCTGTATAAAACCTCTAACCTGCCGTCGGCAAAGTCGTCGGTATAATGATAGCTCAACGCATCGCCGCTGACGGCGTATGCGGCGTCGATTGCCCGTTGCACCCGTTCCTCCGTTGCGCCCACCGTGCGGAAAATCATTCTGTCGTAGCGAATGTTCAGCCGCTCGTTTAAAAGAGGTACGATTTGAGTTTGTACGACTTTGCTCCCCTCTATACCCGAGGGCAGAACACAGAGAAAGCTTTGGTCTATGCTTGCAAAATCCTGCTCAAAAAGAGCGGAAAAGGTTTGCGTGAGGTTGTTTTTGACACCGCTGAGCAAAACGTTATCCACTACCACGCAGACAAAAGAAGGGGTTTGCAGGCAATCGGTTATTTTTGCGTGCATCATGCCCACCTGCTCGTAGGGCAAGAGCACGACTTCGTCGAAAAAGTATCCACCCGATAAAAAAGCGTCGACAACGGGGGCAAAATTGGGGGTTAAAACGCCGTTCTTTCGGTTGCGGAGTACGATACAGTAGTTTTTCATCATTTAGTGCTGTTTTTCAATACCTGTTTGTTGGTTACAATATATTCAACGCCCGAAACCACGGTGAGCAATACCGCAACGCAGAAGATCACAAAGCCGATGATAAAGAATACCGTACCCGCCGTATAGTTGATATAGTATAAAAAGTCGATGGAGAAGAGTAAAAAGAATATTGCAATATCCTGCGCCACGGTTTTGATTTTGCCGAGCATGCCTGCTGCAAGCACAACCTTCTTTTCGGCGGCAATTTCACGGAAACCGCTCACGATGAGCTCTCTGGCAACGATCAGGCAGACGAAGATGCCGAATACGGCTTCCATCCAAACGTAGGTGGTCATAAAATCGGTGTTGCTTAAAAGAAGGATAAAGCCGGCAAGCACCAATACTTTATCGGCAATGGGGTCTAAAAACTTACCCATCGTGGAAACCTGGTTATATTTTCTCGCAATATATCCGTCTAAAAAATCGGTTGCCGCCGCAAGGGCAAAAATGGCAGCCGCCGTAATTCTTGCACCCTCAAACGGAAGATAAAAGAAGAGTATCATCAAGGGAATCATACAAATTCTTGCAACCGTAATTTTATTGGGTGTGATTACGTCGGGAATGAGTCGTTTTTGTTGTTTGGGTTTAGTTTTCATCTTCGTACTCCTTTGTACAGCCGTATATATCGTAGCTGTCCGTTTTGTTTATTTTTACCGTATATTCCTCGCCCTGTACGGCGCAAAGCGCATTGAAATACACCTTGCCGTCGATATCGGGAGCGTTTTTGTAGCTTCTGCCAACGAAACATTCTATTTCATAGTCGATACCGTCGCAGACCACGGTGATCTCCCTGCCGATACAAGCGGATAATTTCTCTGCGGAAATTTTTTCCTGCGTTTTATACAGAGCCTTTACCCGTCTGTTTTTAACCGCCTGCGGCAAATGCCCCTTCATGCGGTAAGCGGGCGTGTCGGGCTCCTTGGAATAGGCGAAAAAGCCGCAGTTATCCAATTGCACCTCTTTTAAAAACTCCTGCATCTTTTGATGCTCTTCCTCGGTTTCGGAAGGGAATCCCGCAATAAAGGTGGAGCGCAGGCAAATATCGGGAATTTCCCGACGCAACTTTTCAAACAGAGCGATGTAATCTGCGCGACGCCCCTTTCGGTTCATCAGCTTTAACACTCTGTCCTCGCTGTGTTGCAGAGGAATATCCAAATATTTTAAAATTTTATCATTGTCACGTATCTCGGCAATTAAGCTATCACTGATGGCTTCGGGATAGCAGTACAGCAGTCGAATGTGCGCAATATTGTCGAGCTTGGACAACGCTTGCAATAATTGAACCAATCTGTTTTCACCGTACAAGTCCTCGCCGTAACGGGTTACGTCCTGCGCCACCAAAATAAGCTCGGAAAGCTCGCCCAGCTCCCTTGCCTCGTCAAGTAAGCTTTGCATGGGATACGAGCGGTATTTGCCTCGGATTTTGGGAATTAAACAGTAGGTACAGTGGTTAAAGCAGCCGTCGGCAATCTTTAAATAGGCGTAATGCTCGGGTGTGGAAAGCAGTCTCTCGTTTAAAAACTTTTTCTCGCCTGTGCCGACCATGTTCAGCTGCTGAGCCTCTTGTGTTGCGTAGGATTTTTCCAAGGCTTCAAAGATTTTATCGTAGTCGTCTATGCCCAGAAATACGTCGGCTTCGGTGAGCTGACCGTACAGCTCGTCTGCAAATTTTTGAGGCAGACAGCCCGTAACTACCAGTTTTTCCAAGCAGTGTTCACGGTAGGCGTTGCACGCAAGGACGGTTTCGATGGACTCCTCTCTTGCGGCGTTTAAAAAGGCACAGGTATTGACGACGATGACGTGCGCTTGCTCCAAATCGTCCGTCAGGGCGCAGCCGTACTTCGCCAATAGCCCCATCAACTTTTCACCGTCCACACGGTTTTTATCGCAACCGAGAGAGATGACGGAAAATAATTTATTACGCAGGCTCATTACAGTTCTCCGAATTTTTCTCTGAATTCGTCCTCGGTGATGAGCACTTTACGGGATTTTGCGCCGTCGAAGGGAGAAATATACCCGCTCAGCTCCATCCACTCGATAATTTTGCCGGCTTTGTTGTAACCGACCGAGCATTTACGCTGAATCATGGAGATGGAAGCGCTGCCCGACTGCACGACAAAGCGTAACGCGTCGATGTATACCGATTCCACTTCGCCGTCGTCCTCTTCACCGCCGACGCTGCCCTCGGAAGAAGTTTTGCCGCCGCTGTTGATGAAGTTGGATACGGCTTCGTCGTAATAGGCTTCGTTGTTCTTGCGGATAAAATCGCAAATGCGCTGAATTTCCGAGCTCGCCAGCCATGCGCCCTGTACGCGCTCTACGCCGAACATACTGCCGGTTTTATACAGCAAGTCGCCCGAACCGAGCAGGTTTTCCGCGCCCGTTTCGTCTAAAATAACGCGCGAGTCCACTTCGGACGCCACACGGAAGGCAAAACGGGAAGGCAGGTTGGATTTCAATACGCCCGTAATAACGTCCACCGAGGGGCGCTGGGTTGCCAGCACCAAGTGAATGCCAGCCGCTCTCGCCTTGGCGGCGATACGGGAAATTCTGTCTTCAATGTCCTTTTTGGCGACGGACATCAAATCGGCAAGCTCGTCCACGATGATGACGAGAATGGGCAATTTATTGATTTTTTCGGTTTGCGCGGCGTTGTATTCCTCTAAGTTTCTGACCGACTGACCCGAGAGCGTCATCTGTTTGAAGAGCGTGTATCTTCTCTCCATTTCATTGATGGACCAGTTGAGCGATACGATTGCCTTATTGACGTCAGTGATAATTTCGTTAATCATGAGGTGAGGCAATTTATCGTAAACGGCAAATTCAATTTGCTTGGGGTCGATGAGAATGAGGCGCAATTCCTCGGGGGAGTATTTGATAACGAGCGAGATGATCAGCTCGTTTAAAAATACGCTCTTACCCGAACCGGTAGCGCCCGCAACCAGCATATGCGGCATTTTGGTCAAGCTGCAACATACTGCTTTGCCTTCAACGTCCTTGCCCACGCAGAAAGTCAGAGAGTTCTGCTTGGCATTGACGAATTCGTTGGATTGAAGCATAACGCGCATACCCACCGTGGCGCGTTTGCGGTTAGGCACTTCGATGGCGATGGTACCCTGGGAGAAGTTGGAATAGATATTGACGGCGGCAGCCGAATGGAGCGCCATGGAAATATCCTCGGCGTAACGGGCAATGGTTCTTGCGGTTACGTTTCTGGGAATGGTTATATCGTATCTGGTAAACGTCGGACCGGGGGTGACGCGCGCCACTTCGGCGGTAACGTTAAAGCCTGCCAGCGTTTCCACGATGACCTGCTTGTTCATCTCCACCTCGTTGGGGTCAAAGGAGAGTGAATCGGGATAGGAGTCCAACAAATCCAACGAGGGACGGACGTATTCCTTGATAATTCTCGGCTTCGGAGGTTCGGGCGCAGGCGCAGACGGTACGGGCGTGGATGCGGTTACGGAAGGCAACGAAGTTCGTTCAAAGCCCGTTGCGCTAGCCCGTTCGGGCGGTGTTACGCCTCTCGTGGGTTCTCTCGTGGATTGAACGGACGGTGTTCTTGTTTCACGTATAGCTGAAGACAAGCCCTCTCTGCTGCGCTCGGGCGCGATGCTGCGCTTTTCGTCCACCCGGTAATCGGGTACGTCCTCTTTTTCCTCGTCCTCCATGAAGTCGGTATCGAAATCGTCGTCAAACACGTTGGCTTTATCAAAGCTACTTTCAAAGGCAGCCTCAAAAGTATCCTCTTGCTCTTCCACGGGTTGCTCCTCTACCTCTTCCCTCGGTTGAGGATTAAAGCGTTCACGCAAGCTTACGGGCGGTTGCTCCTCCGCCACCGTCAAGCGTACGGGCGGTTGTTCTACGGGAGCGACGAGATCATCGACGGGCGTAGAATTAATTGTAGAATTAGCCGCAGGATTGGGCGTAGGATTGGGCACATACGCAGGGTAAGGCGTAGGTGCCGTGTAGGACGGACGGGGGTATTCGGGCTCAGCCACCTGATTGGCGGGAGGATAGGTGTTGAACACCTCTTGCTTATACATAGAATAACCGCCGGAAGAGAAATTTTCCCCTTCCTGTACGATTTTTTTCTCGGGTGCGGAAGCTTGATTTCTGCCGTCGATGTCGTCCGAATAGAGTTGAGAATAGGACGAATTGCCGTATTCCTCTTGCGCCTGTTTGGGCTGCACCGCATTGGTATTGGACGTCTGCGGACGGGAGTTATACTGCGAAGAAGGGTCAAATATCAAATTGCGGTTGGGATATTCGGCGGGATTGATTTGCGGATCGTAGAGAATATCCTTACTGTTCTGATAGGTAGAGGTTTTGCCGTTTTGACCGTTCGCAAAGGGACGTTCCCGTTCGATAACGGGCATAATCGGCGGAGCGGACGGCGTATAGCTTGGCTGGGTATACACGTTTTCATCGCCGTAAGAGACAGGCGTTTTTTGGGTGCCGTATCCGAGGCGTTGCGTTTGCGGCTCGATGGGTTGAGGAATACGCTCGTTGGACAGCTCCTCAAAGGAAATGGGCTGTCTTTCCTGCGCGGCGGGAGCAATTGGCTGCTTCTGTCCTCTTTGCTCCAATACACCCTTGCGATAGACGAGAATGGAGTTAACGAACAGATATCCGCTCAAGCCCAAGCCCGTTGCAAAGAGAATGTATGCGCCTGCGTGCGATGCGAGTGCCGTAATAGGATAGACCAACAGTCCGCCCAAAATTCCAAAGGGCGAACAGCCGGATACGCCGAGATTACCCGCTTCAAAGCAGGCGGCAAGATAGGCGCCGTAATTTTCCTGCGTGTAGTCAAAAGTCAATACGGCGTGATTTAAAAAACCGAGCAGGGCAAGAATACAAAAGCCCGAAACGGTCATTAATTTCTGAGGGATGAAATTTTTACCCGCGATGAGAGTTACGGCAAGATAGAGCAGGGAAAGAAAGACGGGATAGGTCATCCAGCCGAATAACCCGAACAAAAAGGACGTTATGGCAGTGCCTAAACTGCCGAATAACAAAGAGCCCGTGAAGGCAATGAGTAAAATCATTACGGAAAAAGCGCCCAGTGTCCAGCCGAAGGTTTCCTTGGTGATGATGGACGTAATTTCGGACGGTTGCTTTTGATTTTTACCGGACATAATTTCTTTGAAAAACCTCTTGAATATAATTCAATATATTATAACATTTTTTTTCGGTCATTTCAATAGTTTTGCACAAAAATTTTTTTAAATTTTTCAAGAGATATATATGTAATATATATTTCTCCCCTTTTTTCGCTTTTTTACGTGAAAAAACCGCCGAGGCGCGCCTCGGCGGTTCAACCGTCTTATAAAGTTAAATACAAAGCCTTATTTGGTTTCGCTGTACTTATCTTCCATGTTCCAGGAGTAGAGATCACGAACTTCTTTACCAACCTGTTCGAGGTAGGAAGCAGCTTCGATATCTCTGGTTGCGAGGAAGTGAGCCTTACCGCCGGACTTGTTTTCGGTGATCCATCTGGATGCAAAGGTACCGTCCTGAATTTCGCCGAGAACCTTCTTCATTTCCTTCTTGGTTTCGTCGGTGATAATTCTCTTACCGATTTCGTAGTCACCGTATTCAGCGGTGTTGGAAATGGAGTATCTCATCTTAGCAAAGCCGCCTGCGTAGATGAGGTCTACGATGAGCTTCATTTCGTGGATACATTCAAAGTAAGCGTTACGGGGGTCGTAACCTGCTTCTACCAAGGTTTCAAAGCCGGCCTTCATCAAAGCGGTAACGCCGCCGCAGAGAACTGCCTGTTCGCCAAAGAGGTCGGTTTCGGTTTCGCACTTAAAGGTGGTTTCCAAAACGCCGGCTCTTGCGCCGCCAACGCCTGCTGCATATGCCAAGCCGATGTCCATCGTGTCACCGGTAGCGTCCTGATATACTGCAATCAAGCAAGGAACGCCGTGACCTTCCAAAAACTCCGAACGAACGGTGTGGCCGGGGCCCTTGGGAGCGATCATGAATACGTTTACGCCCTTGGGGGGAACGATTTGCTTGAAGTGAATGTTGAAACCGTGTGCGAAAGCGAGGTACTTGCCGTCGGTGAGGTTGGGAGCAATCATTTCGTGGTAAATGCTTGCCTGCAATTCATCGGGAGCGAGCATCATAATAACGTCGCAAGCCTTGGTGAGCTTGTCTACGGTTACGACTTCAAAGCCTGCTTCCTTTGCGATGGGAGCGGTGGGGTTGCCCTCGTTCAAACCGATGAGAACCTTTACGCCGCTGTCACGAAGGTTGAGAGCGTGTGCGTGTCCTTGCGAACCGAAGCCGATAATACCAACCGTTTTGTTGCTTAAAAATTTGATATCACAGTCGGATTCGTGGAACATTCTTGCGTCCATTGTGCCATAATTGTTCTGTGCCATAATCAATAAATCCTCCAAAGATTTTTCTATCTCAACGATTATTATACGCCCAGAAAAAGTTTTAGTCAAGGATAAATGCGAGGAAATAATAAATTATTTCATTCTTTTTTGCTGTTTTTGTATTGCTTTTTCAAAAAAAAGGCGATATAATACTCTCAAAGTCATTATTGATAAAGGATTTTTATGAAACAAGCTCTCACCGTATTGCAAAATTTATACCAAGACCCCCTACTCTCGGCGTTTTTCGTTTGGACGGATTCGCAGGCAGAGCAAGATTTTTACGCCTTTTTACAAACGCTCTATCAATTGGATGCGCAGGACGATTTTTCTAAGTATTTGGAAGAGAAAATCATTTACGACGTAAACGCTTTTTCGCTCGCCTGCGGAAAGAAAAAAAAGCTCTCTCCCTTTGTGGAGAACGCGTTTACCGAGGATTTATGCACGCTGTGCGCCCTCTTGAATAAGCTCCAAGCGCCCAAAGAATTTGCCGTAGGCAATACCTTCCTTACCGTGCAAAAGGACGTAATCCGCTACGTTAAAAAATTGAAAAAGTTTTACGCGCGTTACGGCTACGGAGATTTTATCGGTTACCGAGCGTTTACCTTTGAAAACGGTGCGCTGCGCGGCGTGCAAAGCCCCTCTCCTGTTCGGCTTTGGGATTTGAAGGACTACGAGGATGAAAAAAGTATAATCGCCTCCAATATAGAGCATTTTTTGCAGGGCTTACCCTACTCGAATATGCTGTTATACGGCGAACGGGGCACGGGAAAATCCTCCACCGTACACGCTATGCTCAACGAATATTTTTCGGAAGGATTGCGCTTGG
>JAFVZP010000041.1 GCA_017508105.1 Clostridia bacterium | reverse complement strand
GTCGTACCCGTCAAGCCCGACGTGGAAATCGAAACGTACAAAGGTATAAAAATCCAGGAGTTCGTATATAATGTAAACGACGAGGACGTAGACGCCGAAATCAAGAAATTGCAAGAACGCAACGCCCGTCAGGTAGAGGTGCTCGACAGAGCGGCCTTGAACGGCGACATTGCAAACATCAACTTCTCCGGCAGCATTGACGGCGTTAAGTTCGCAGGCGGCACGGGCGAAAACTTCGACCTCACCTTGGGCTCGGGCATGTTCATTCCCGGCTTTGAAGAACAGGTTGTTGGCATGAAGGTCGGCGAAGAACGCGACGTCAACGTTACCTTCCCCGAAAACTACCAGGCTGAAGAGCTCAAAGGCAAGGCAGCTGTGTTTGCCGTTAAGCTCAACGCCATTAAGACCAAGGAGCTGCCCGAAGTGGACGACGAGTTCATCAAGGACGCCGCAGGCGCTGAAAGCGTAGAGGCTTATAAGCAAAAGACCAGACAGAGATTGCAGGCACAAGCGGATAAAAAGAGCCGTGACGATACCGAAAACAGCATCATCGCCGCCATCTCCCAAAAGGCTACCGCCGAAATTCCCCAAGCCATGATTGAAGCTCAAATCGACTCCATCATGCAGAACATCGAGTATCAGCTCATGTACCAGGGCTTGAACATGGACGGCTATCTTTCCTACCTCAACACCACCAAGGAAGCGTTCAGACAGACCTATGCCGAACAGGCAAAGAAGAATGTCATGAGCCAGCTCGTCATCGAAAAGATTATCAAGCTTGAAAACCTTGCCGCAACCGAAGCCGAAATCGACGAAAAAATTGCCGCACAGGCAAAGGAAGTGGAAAAGGACTTCGAGGAATACAAGAAGAATATGGACGTAAGACAAAAGGCTTACATTGAAAACGACATCGTCGTTACCAAGCTCTTCGACTTCCTCAAAAAGAACAACGAAATGTATGTGGAGGCATAATCAATGAACGAAAAAAATGTTTTGATTCCCTACGTCGTGGAGCGTACGTCGAGCGGTGAAAGAAGCTACGACCTATACTCCCGTCTGTTAGAGGACAGAATCATTTTTTTAAGCGGCGAGATCAACGACGCCCTGGCGAACACCGTCGTGGCGCAGCTCATTTATCTCGAAGCAAAGGACCCCACCAAAGATATAGCGCTGTACATCAACTCTCCGGGCGGTTCGGTCTCGGCAGGTATGGCGATTTACGACACGATGAACTTCATCCGTTGCGACGTATCCACCACCTGCGTGGGCTTGGCTGCGTCCATGGGTGCCTTCCTGTTATCCAGCGGCGCCAAGGGCAAGCGTTACGCCATGCCCAACAGCGAAATTATGATTCACCAGCCCTTGGGCGGTGCGCAGGGTCAGGCGAGCGATATTAAAATCCAGGCCGAGCACATCTTGCGCATCAAAGCCAAGCTCAACGGCATTCTGTCCCAGAACACGGGTAGAAGCATCTCGGAAATCGAGCGCGACACCGACAGGGACAATTATCTCTCCGCGCAGGAAGCCATGGAATACGGCTTGATCGACAGAGTGTACTATAAACGTTAAACGGTATTTTTTACAAGGCGGGCGGATGGTTATCCACCCGTTTTTGTAACTTTGTATACACCGTTTAACTCGGGCATGCCCCAACGTTTTTCTCAAAAAGGAGAATTTTTATGGATAAATACGAACAGTACTGTTCCTTCTGCGGCAAAGGCAAGGAATTTGTAAAACAAATCATCACCGGTCCCAACAACACCTCCATTTGCGACGAGTGCGTGGAGATTTGTAAGGACATTCTCGAGGAGAAGAAGGGTGTGGATGCTCCCGCGCCCATTCTCTTGAAAAAACCCTCGGAGCTGAAGGCCGAGCTCGACAAATATATCGTCGGGCAGGACAACGCCAAAAAAGTGCTCTCGGTTGCCGTGTATAATCACTACAAGCGCATCAATCATCTGCTTGCACCCAAGAAAAAGAAGCGCAAAAAGCTCTCGTTCACCGAGGACGTGGACCCTGCGCTCCAACCCGAAATGCCCGTTCTCCCCGAAGTTTTAGACGATTATGACGAGATTGAAATTGAAAAGAGCAACATCTTACTGTTGGGCCCTACGGGCAGCGGTAAGACCTTGCTTGCAAGAACGCTCGCCAAAATTTTAAACGTACCCTTTGCCACGGCAGACGCTACCACGCTCACCGAAGCGGGCTACGTCGGCGAGGACGTGGAAAATATCCTCTTAAAGCTCATTCAGAACGCCGATTACGACATTGAGCGCGCGCAGCGCGGCATCGTCTACATCGACGAAATCGACAAAATTGCCAGAAAGGGCGAAAACGTATCCATCACCCGTGACGTATCGGGCGAGGGTGTGCAGCAGGCGCTCTTGAAAATTATTGAAAGCACGGTTGCTTCCGTACCCCCGCAGGGCGGCAGAAAGCACCCCCAGCAGGAATGTCTGAAAATCGACACCTCCAACATTCTGTTCATCTGCGGCGGCGCGTTCGTCGGCTTGGATAAAATCGTATCCACCCGTAAGGACGATACCACCATGGGCTTTGGCGGAAACCTGCGCTTAGGCGCCGGAGAGGTGGACTACTCGCTCCTGGAAGAGGTAAAGCCGCAGGATTTGACCAAGTTTGGCTTAATTCCCGAATTTGTCGGCAGAATCCCCATCGTCGTCAGCCTCAACCCGTTGGATGAGGAGGCGCTCGTCAAAATTCTGACCGAGCCCAAGAACGCCATCATCAAGCAGTACCAGAAATTGGTGGGAATGGACGGCGTAAAGCTGACCGTGGAAGCCGATGCCGTTCGCGAAATTGCGGGCACAGCAATCCGCTTGAAGACGGGAGCAAGAGGTCTGCGCACCATTATTGAGGGTCTGATGACCGACGTCATGTATAAAATTCCGTCCGAAGAGGGCGTGAAGGAAGTCATCGTCACCAAGGCCTGCGTGGAAAAGGGCGAGCAGCCCCTCTTGGTCTATGAAAAAACCGCATAATAAAATATAAAAAATACAGAGCGCTCCGTTTTCTTTGAACGGAGCGCTTTTTCCGTTGTGCTTTGAGCGTTTAGAAAAAATTTCCGAAAATGAAAGTATAAACTAAAAAATTCCTTCACATACTTTTTTCGGAGGTGCTTTATGAAAGCAACAGGAATTGTAAGAAGAATAGACGAACTGGGTCGCGTGGTTATCCCCAAGGAAATCCGCCGCACCCTGCGTATAAAGGAGGGCGACCCGTTGGAAATTTTCACCGAACGAGACGAACTCATGCTCAAAAAATACTCGCCCATCGCCACGCTCGATAAATTCAGCGAAACCACTGCAAAATCCTTAAACGATTTAAGCGGTCTGCTCACCGTCATCTGCGATACGGACGAAATTCTCTCGGCGGCGGGCGAGGGCAAGCGCGAGGTCGGCAGACACCTCTCCAAGGAGATGGACAAGGTGTTAAAGGATCGGCGCAGCTACTTTGCGGATAAGGGCGAAGGGGGCAAAATTTTCCCCGTCACCGAGGACGAGGAGGGGGATTATTACGCCCAGCTCATCATTCCCATCGTATCGAGCGGCGACTGTCTGGGCGCCGTGGTTTTGCTCTCGGTCAAAGAGGGCGTAAAAATCGAAACTTCCGCCATTAAACTGGCGCAGCTGACGGCAGAAATGCTGGCAAACCAGTTCGATTGATTTTTAGCGTATAACGCAAAGCGCGTCGGGGGCGAAACCGCCCCCTTTTTTTAACCGTTGACGATAGGGAGGGGAGCATGAAAACAAAACGGACAAGCGGTCAACAGGGCTTTATCAAGGGCGCCGTCATCATTTCGCTCGGCAGTTTTCTCGCCAAGGTCGTGGGCGCCGTCTCCCGTATCCCGCTCACCGAGTTTCTGGGTGCAGAGGGGGTTGGGCTGTACCAGCTTGCCTATCCCTTTTACTGTCTTTTACTCACCGTATCCTCGGCAGGAATCCCCTCGGGCATTTCCCGCATCGTCGCACAGGCAGAGCGGGAGCAAAAGGATGCGAAAGCCGTATTTTATACCGCCTTTAAATTGTGCTTTCTCTTGGGCATGGTAGGCACATTTTTGATGTTTCTCCTGCGTGGCGTCATCAGTAATTTGCAGGGCGAAGATTTACGCATTTGCTATATTGCGCTCTGTCCGTCGGTGTTTTTGGTATCCGTTCTTTCGGTCTTTCGGGGGTATTTTCAGGGTAAATGCGATATGCGCCCCACGGCAATGTCCGATTTTATCGAACAGACGGTTAAAGGGCTGTTTGGCGCCGTTTTGGCTTTTATTTTTCGCTTTAACACGCTGTACGCCGTCACCGCCGTCCTGGCATCGGTGTCGCTCAGCGAGGCTTGGGCGGTGCTCTTCATGCTCCGCCGCTACCGCATTGCGCGCGGCAATAAACCGCTCTTTTACAGCTCTCCGCCGAGCTATAAACAAATAATTTCCTGCACGCTGCCCGTCACGGTGGCGGCGGCAATTTTGCCTCTCTCCCAGTTCATCGACAGCGGACTCTCGGTGCACTTGATGCGTGCATACAGCGAACAGGCGGTGGCGCTCTACGGTCTGTATTCGGGCGGAGCAGTCACCTTGGTCGGCTTACCGGTGGCAATCTGTTACGGTTTTGCCGTGTCCGTCATTCCCCGCTTCGGCGGTCAATCGGGTGAAAGAGGCAAGGTGTTCAAGGCGTTGGGCGTTACCTTATTGGTCGCAATTCCCTGCGCCGTGGCGCTTTTTTTCTTCGCGCGGCAGCTGGGGGCAATATTCTTTCGCAAATTGAGTGAGGAACGGCTGGATATTTTGGAAAAGCTGGTTCGGCTGATGTCCTTTACTGCCGTCACGCACGCCTGCGCGCAGACGCTCTCCGCCTGCTTAATCGGCAAGGGTCGGGCGGCGGTAGCGGCAAGGAATATGGGCATAGCGGTAGCGGTAAAAATTGCGCTCACTTATTTTTTGGTGCGCAATCAAAATATTTCGGTCTACGGCATGGCAATTGCCGCAAACGTTTGCTATTTTCTGGCGTTTGTGCTAAACTTAATAAGCAATCTAACCCACCGCCGCAAGGCGAAACGCTGAAAAAAAGGAGCAATTACTATGATCACCATCATCGGTTTGGGTGTCGTCGAGGAACATTTAACCCTCGGCGCAAAAAGGGCTATTCTATCCGCAGAACGGGTCATTTTACGCACGGATAAAACGCGCTCGGCAGAGAGTGTAAAGGCGTTAAACGTCGCGTACGAAACCCTTGATACGCAGTTTGCCCGTGTCCGTTCGTTTACGGCGCTGCACAAAAAAATGTGCAAGGCCGTCGTAGACGCAGGCAAAACGCAAAACGTCGTCTATTGCGTGGACGGCAGCGTAGCCGAGGACAGAACGGCGCAGCTCATTTTACAGCGCAAGCGCAATTGTGCCGTCATCTCGGGCGTGGGTAAGGCGCAATACGCCATGGAGCTTACGCATACGTCCGGCACTTCGGCGGCGTTCGTATCGGCGTACGACCTGGCAGATACCCAATATTTCACCCTGCCTATGGCGATTTACGACTTGGACGACGAGTTTTTGGCAGGGGACGTCAAGCTGACCTTGGCAGATAAAATCGGCGAGGACAGCCAAATTTTGCTGGTTTCGGGCGATAAGGTCAAAAAGATAAAGGTCTACGAGCTGGACAGACAAAAAAGCTACGATTATTCCACCACCGTCGTGGTTAAGGATATTCCGCTGTTGGAGAAAAAACGCTTTGATGTCAACGATTTAAAGCAAATTTTAATCCGTCTAAGACAACCCGACGGCTGTCCTTGGGACAAGGTGCAGACGCCCCAGAGCATTCGCATGAATATGGTGGAAGAGGCGTACGAGCTGGTCGACGCCATCGACTCGGGCGATCCCGAAAAAATCCGTGAAGAAACGGGTGACGTCTTATTGCAAGCCGTATTCCACGCCGTCATGCAGGAGGAGCGGGGCGGCTTTAACCTCACCGATTCCTTGAGCGAGCTGTGCGAAAAGCTCATTCACCGCCACACGCACATTTTCGGCAAGGATAAAGCGACGGACGAGGCAAGCGCCCTCTCGGTCTGGGAGAAGAACAAGCAAAAGGAAAAGGGGCAGGATACCTATTCCAAGGCGGTCAACGACGTGCCTTCGGCGTTCCCCGCCTGTATGCGCGCGCAAAAGGTGCAAAAGCGTGCCGGCAAGAGCGGTTTTGATTTCAAGGACGCAAAAGAGGCGTCTTTAAAAATCTATGAAGAACTAAAAGAGTGGGAGCATGCCTGCGAACAAGGGGTTCAAGCGCACGTTCAAGAGGAACTCGGGGACCTGCTGTTTTCGGTGGTCAACGCCGGCAGACTTTCGGGCGTGGATTGTGAATTGGCGCTCAAAGAGAGTGTGCAAAAATTCATCCGTCGCTTCACCCGTACCGAGGCACTCGTGCTTGCCGACGGCAAGGACATCACCGCTCTTTCCGCCGAAGAATTGGACGAATACTACCAAAGAGCCAAAAAAGAGGGATAAGGAGCCGTTTATGCGTTTACAGTCGGTCAATATCGGCGGAATACATACCCCAAACAACGTGTTTTTAGCGCCGCTGGCAGGGTATACCAACTATCCCTTCCGCAAGCTCTGCCTATCCTACGGCGCAGGTCTCGCGTTCAGCGAGATGGTCAGCGCAAAGGGACTGCATTACGGGAGTGAAAACACCAAGGAATTGCTGTATACGGGCGAGGGGGAGCCAATCAAAGCCGTGCAGATTTTCGGCAACGATCCCGCCATTTTACAGGAAGCCTGCGAGAGCGAGCATCTCGCGCCGTTTGACATCGTGGACATCAATATGGGCTGCCCCATGCCCAAGATTTACAACAACGGCGAGGGGAGCGCGTTGCTTTCTGACCCCGTTTTGGCGGCAAAAATCGTGTCGGCGTGCAAGCGCTCGGGTAAGCGCATCAGCGTGAAAATGCGCATTGGGCTTACGCCCGATAAAATTATCGCAGCCGAGTTTGCCAAGCGCTTAGAGGGCGCGGGCGCGGACATGGTCACCGTTCACGGCAGAACCAAGGATAAAATTTACAACGGCGAACCCGATTACGCCGCCATCGCCAAGGTCAAGCGCGCGGTTCAAATTCCCGTCATCGCCAACGGCGGTATTTTTTCCCGTTCAGACGCAAAATTAATGCTCAAAAATACGGGCGCCGACGGCGTCATGGTCGCGCGGGCGGCGATGTATAACCCCCAAATTTTCTGCGAGATTACGGGCATGGTAGGGGAGAATAAGAAGGATATGATCCTGCGCCAGCTCGCCGATACGCAGGCGTTATACGAGGAGCGTTTCGTGACGGTGTATATGCGCAAAATGGTGGCGTTTTATCTCAAAGGGGAGAAGGGTGTAGCATCTTGGCGTGAAAAATTATTCGCCTGTCAAAGCCCCGAAGAAATTAAAGAACGGGTAGAGGAAATCTTCTCCTATCCCGATTTATAAATTTTTAATAATTTTAAGCCCGTTAAAACGGGCTTTTTTTGCGTTTAGGCTGAATTTTTTTCTTGAAATATCCCTTTTTACCCAAAAACCGGCAAAAAAAGTGCCTAAAAAGTTGTACTTTTATAAAAAAGTATGTTATAATGGATACAGACAAAATATTATTATATATTTTAATATATAATAAAGGAGTGAAAAATGGCGGAAAAAGTAGAAAACCAGTACGGCGCGGAGCAAATTCAGGTTTTGGACGGCTTGGAGCATATCCGTAAGCGTCCCGGAATGTATATCAGTTCTACGGACGAAAAGGGCTTGCACCACCTCGTGCACGAGGTCGTGGACAATTCCATCGACGAGGCGTTGGCAGGATATTGCAGCCAAATCGACGTCACCGTCAACGATGACGGCAGCTGTACGGTTACGGACAACGGCAGAGGCATTCCCACGGGCATTCACCCCAAAGAGGGTATTTCTACCTTAGAGGTCGTATTCACCAAGGTCAACGCCGGCGGTAAATTCGGCGGCGATTCGGGCTATAAAGTATCCTCGGGTCTGCACGGCGTGGGCGTCAAAGCGGTCAACGCCCTCTCCGAATGGCTGGAAGCCGAGGTCTACCAGGACGGTAAAATCTATAAACAGGTCTACAACCGTGGCGTAAAACAGCGTGACGTAGCCGTCGTGGGTCAAACGGACAAGACGGGTACCAAGGTTACCTTCATGCCCGACGCCGACATCTTCGAGACCACCGAATTCAAATATGACACCTTGAAGAGCCGCCTTAAAGAGCTCGCCTATCTCAATAAAGGCTTGACCATCACTCTGACCGACAAGCGCAAAGACCGTGAAAAAGCTGACAGCTTCTGCTTCGAGGGCGGTATCCGCTCGCTCGCAGAGGAGCTCAACAAGGGCAAGAACGTACTCTTCCCCGAGCCCGTATACTTTGAAGAAACCGACGGCGACAGCGTCTGCGAGGTCGCCATTCAATACAACGAAGGGTATAACGAAGTCATCTATTCGTTTGCCAACAACGTCAACACCATCGACGGCGGTACGCACGTCGAGGGCTTAAAGCTCGCTTTGACCAAGGTAATCAACGACTGCGGGCGCAAGCTCAACGTATTAAAGGACAGCGACAGACTGACCGGCGAGGACGTAAGAGAGGGCATTACCGCCGTCGTATCCGTCAAGCTCATCAACGCACAGTTTGAGTCGCAGACCAAGGATAAGCTCAACAACAGCTCTATCCGCTCTTTCGTTTCCCGTTGCGCAAACGAGCATTTGAGTACCTTCCTGGAAGAAAACCCTTCCATCGCCCGTGAACTTGTCCTGCGCTGTATCACGGCGCAAAAGGCGAGGGACGCAGCGAGAAACGCAAGAGAACTCACCCGCCGCAAGGGCGTTTTGGAAACGACCACGCTCCCCGGTAAGCTCGCCGACTGTTCGGATAAGCGCAGCGAGCTTTGCGAAATTTACATCGTCGAGGGCGACTCGGCAGGCGGCACCGCAAAACAGGGCAGAGACAGACGCTTCCAAGCCATTCTGCCTTTGAGAGGTAAAATCCTCAACGTTGAAAAGGTTCGTATGAACCGAGTGCTGGAAAACGAAGAAATCAAGGCAATGATCACCGCCTTCGGTTGCGGCATTTTGGACGATTTTGACGAGAGCAAGCTGCGTTACGACAGAATCATCTCCATGACGGACGCCGACGTAGACGGCGCGCACATCCGTATTCTTCTGTTGACCTTCCTCTTCCGCTATATGCGCCCGTTAATCGAGCACGGCCACGTCTATTCCGCCGTACCGCCGCTCTACAAAGCCAGCCTGAAGGGGCAGCCGGACGTATACCTCTATTCGGATGAAGAACAGCAAAAATACATCGCCGAGCACCAGGATAAGGCCAAGCAGATAGAGTTCCAACGCTACAAAGGCTTGGGCGAAATGAGCAAGGAACAGCTCTGGGATACCACGATGAACCCTGCGACGAGAACCTTGAAGCGCGTATCCATGACCGACGCCATGGAAGCGGATAAAATGTTCTCCCTTCTGATGGGCGAGCACCCCGAGTTAAGACGGCAATTTATCACCGAGAACGCAGGCATGGTCGACAAAAACGACACTTACGGAGGAATGTAAGATGGCTAAAAACGAAACCAGTCAGGAATTGACCGAGGAATTCAGAAAAACACTCTCTATGACCCGCATCCTCGATATCGAGGTGGAGAACGAGCTTAAAAAATCCTTCATGGAATACGCCATGGCGGTCAATAAATCCCGTGCCATTCCCGATGCAAGGGACGGCTTGAAGCCTGTACACAGACGTATCTTATACTCCATGAACGAAATGGGTCTGTTCAGCGACAAGGCGTACCGCAAGTGCGCCAGAATCGTCGGCGACGTCTTGGGTAAATACCACCCGCACGGCGACAGCTCGGTATACGACGCACTCACCCGTTTGGCGCAGGACTTTTCCATCAATTTCCCCCTTGTAGACGGGCACGGTAACTTCGGCAGCGTGGACGGCGACTCTCCGGCTGCAATGCGTTACACCGAAGCAAGGCTGTCCAAACTGGCGTCCGAGCTGCTGCGTGATTTGGATAAGGACACCGTAGATTTTCTCCCCAACTTCGACGGTACGGAGGAAGAACCCTTCGTTCTGCCCGCCCGCTATCCCAACCTCTTGGTCAACGGTGCGGACGGTATCGCCGTGGGTATGGCAACCAATATTCCGCCCCACAACCTTGCCGAGGTCATCGACGGCGCCATCGCCATGATCGACAACCCCGAAATCTCGGTTGAGGAGCTCATGGAATATATCCCCGCGCCCGACTTCCCTACGGGCGGCGTCATCATGGGCAGAAGCGGTATCCGCAAAGCCTACCGCACCGGCCAGGGCAACATCGTCATCCGCTCCAAATGCGAAATTGAGGAATATAAATCGGGCAGCACGCTGTGCTCGAGAATTGTCGTTACCGAAATTCCCTATCAGGTCAATAAAGCGGCGCTCATCAAGACGATTGCGGACATGGTCAAGGATAAACGCTTGGAAGGCATCTCGGACATCCGTGAAGAATCGGACAGAACGGGTATGCGCATCGTCATCGAAATCAAGAAGGACGCCAACCCCCAAGTCGTATTAAACTCGCTGTATAAACACACCAATCTGCAAATTTCCGACGGCATCAATCTCCTGGCGCTCGTCAATAAGGGCACCGAGCCCCGCACGCTCAACCTGCGTGAGGTCATGGGCGAATACATCGAACACCAAAAGGAAGTCATCACTCGCCGCACCCGCTTTGAGCTCAACAAAACCGAGGAACGCGCGCACATCGTTTCGGGCTTGGTTTTGGCGCTTGCCAACGTGGACGAGGTGGTGGATATCATTAAAAAATCCTCGGACAAAGCCGACGCCAACCAACGTCTTTGCGCCGCCTTTGCCTTGGACGAAAAACAGGCAAACGCCATTTTGGAAATGCGCTTGCAGCGCTTGACCTCTCTGGAGGTGGATAAACTGCGCGACGAGCTGGAAGCGCTCCGCAACACCATTGCCGATTTAAAGGACATCTTAGCCAACGAAAGCCGTGTTCTGAACATCATCAAAGCCGACTTAACCGATATCAAAACCCGCTATCCTTCCCCCCGTAAAACCGAAATCTCCGCCAGCGAAAGCGACATCGAGGACGAGGACTTAATCGAGGTAGAGGACGTGGTCATCTCCATGACGCACAGCGGTTACGCCAAGCGCCTGCCCGTCGCCGAATACAAGGCGCAAAACCGTGGCGGCGTGGGTATCACCGGTCACAAGCCCAAGGAAGAGGACTTCGTGGAAAATATGTTCATCTGCTCCACGCACGACCATATCCTGCTCTTCTCCGACAGGGGCAAGGTCTACCACATCAAGGGCTATATGATTCCCGAAGCCAACAAAACCGCACGCGGCAGGGCGCTCGTCAACATCGTTCAAATCGAACAGAACGAAAAAATCGTCTGCATGCTCCCCGTGCAGGAAGGCAGGGAAAAATTCATCGCCTTTGCCACCAAAAACGGCTTAATCAAAAAGACTCCCATCGAGGAGTTCATGCACATCAACCGCAACGGTAAAATTGCCATCAAAATGCTCGAAGGCGACGCGCTCATCTCGGTACTCGGCACCTCGGGCGAGGACGAGCTCATCGTTGCTTCCCGTGAGGGCAAATGTATCCGTTTCTCCGAATCGGACGTTCGCTCCATGGGCAGAGATACGCAGGGCGTTCGCGCTATGAACCTGTCCGACGAGGATATTTTAGTGGATATGCTCGTCGTCGACCAGACCAAGGATATATTAACGGTCACCTCGCTCGGCTACGGCAAGCGCACCTCGTTAGAGGATTACCGTCTGCAAGGCAGAGCGGGCAAGGGCATCAAAGCCGGCATCTTCAACGAAAAAACAGGCAGCTTGGTCAACTTAAAGCTGGTTAGCGAAGGGGACGATATCATGCTCATCACGGTGGGCGGCATCATCATGCGTATGCACGCCGATACCATCTCGAAAATCGGCAGAAACACCAAGGGCGTCCGCATCATGCGCGTCAAGGACAGCGAAATCGCCACCATCGCCATCACCGAGCGGGACGACGCAGCCGAAGTCCAGCTCCCCGAGGAAACGGAAATAGAGGACAATGACACCATGCCCGAGGATACCGAGCAAACCCAAGCCACCATGCCTGAGAACGAGGATTAAAATAAAAACGCTTTACAATTCAAAAAGATGCGGCCATGCCCGCATCTTTTTTTGTCTTACAGGATATGGAAAAAAATAATTTTTATATTTTTTATAAAAATCCGTTTGAAATTATTTCACAGTAGTGTATAATGATGAAAGAATAAAACAAAGGAGGAAATACTCTATGGATTTTGATATTTTTCAAACCAAGCAAGAGCTCAACGCCCTCATCGAGGATTTCAAGCGGTTTAACACGGTCTTTCGCTTCGTATCGCTCGGCGTATATCTCACCTATCTCGTCTACGCGCTCATTGCCAACGTGGGCTTTCTGGCGCTCAACATTTTTCTCCTGTGTATCACGGCACTGTATACGGCGTTTTGCGCCGTCTGTACGGTAAAGGAGGCAAAGGGCGCCCCCAAGAGTGAAGAAGATAAAAAAATTGCAAAACTGTACCGCAACGCCAAGTTTTACGCCATGGTGCTTTCGGCTGTTCTTTCCATCATCGGCATTCTCACCGCCGTGGAAAAACCCACCCCTTTGAGCATCGTATTGGCAATTCTGCTCCCCGTCTGTCTTGTCTTGCAGGCCATTTTCGATCTTTGCGTGGTATGGATTACCGTACGCGTCAACCGTTTTCAAGTGGCAATCACGCAGGATTTCGAGATGTTGAAGCGTGATATTTTAAAAATTGCATTCTCTTTCGTGAAAGATTCCATCTTTAAACGCAATAAGGACAAAGATAAGGGCAAGGATAAGCAGCAAGAGGGCGGTGATATCCCAACGGCGCTTGAAGCGGTCAAAGACGACGCAGGCGAGAAAAAAGCAAACCCCGTCAAACGGTTGTTTCAAAAGATTTTTTCGGGCAAAAAAGAAAAAACCGCCTATACGGACGAGATTGATGCCCCCGAAGGGAGCGAAAATCCCTCTTAAAGAGCTCAATCCTCTTGCTTAAAAAAAAGGGTTTTTATTTCAACGTAAACTTTTTTCAAAAGACTATTGACAAATTTATGAAAATAAAGTATGATAATAATACAAAAATTTTTTAAGGAGAATCATTTATGAAAGATATCGTTAAGGCGATGAACGGTTTACCTTGGATTGCAAAGCTCATTCTCTGCATTCCCGTATTGGATATTTTCTGGTCGGTTGGCCGTGTTATCAACGGTTTGGCACAAAAGAGCCTTTTGTGGACGGTAATCGGCGTTTTAACCATCGTTCCCGGCGCTGCTTTTATGTGGATTATCGACATCGTGCTCGTTATCCTGCGCGGTAAAGCGTTTGCAATGGCGTAAGAAAACAAATTAAACAAAAAATACTCGCTTTTTTTAAGCGAGTATTTTTTTATGTCCGTTATACTGTTTACGAATTTTTATCCAAAGCCTTTTGAATGGCGGTGAACATAACCAACAGCCATTTTGACAGCGGAACGGCAAACTGAATCAAGCAGAGCAGCAGCAATATTCCCGTTGCGGAGAACTGCACGTTCACCCAATCGGTGTATAGGATGGTTGCAAGATAGGGGATGCAGAACACGGCAACGCAGGCTACGGCGCTGACGGTAAAGGTAATTGCGCGCAAGAGATTGAAGGGCAGGCATTGCCGATAGAGCATGGCTACACCCGTAAAGGTCAACGCCATAACGGCAAGGGCTTGATATTCGGGTACGAAGTCCTGGTGTTGTATCATAGAGGCAACGTACATGCTCATAACACTGAATGCCAGCGTCATTGCCGCCGGAATGGCATGGCATAGCACGTAGGAGAAATACTTGCCCTGCAACCTGTCGGTGTTGGGCTGTAAGGACAAAATGATAGAGGGTATGCCCGCAACCATGAGCTCAAACAACAGCAAATTGTTGGTGGTAAAGAGGTATTCGTGCTGTAAGATAATACAAATGACGGCGACGATGGCGGTGAACAGCGTCTTCATGATATACAGCGAAGAGGTATTTTTGACGTTGTTGATAACCTGCCG
>JAFVZP010000040.1 GCA_017508105.1 Clostridia bacterium | reverse complement strand
TCGGCAGCGTCGGCAATTACCCTGTCGCAATCGGCGAGCTTGGGGCGCACGAAGTAGGCAAGGTTTTCTGAGTTGCCCTCCAACCCGCTCCAATAATCGAAGGGCAGAACCGTGCTCTCCACCCGTTCGTTGATGAGCACGCTCTTTTCTCTGGTTACCGTGACGTTGAAGCCCACGGTTTTGACCTCTTCACACTCAATGAAGTATACAGGCGAAAGGATATAGTCGAACACCACCTCTACGGAGGTGCTGTACGGGATTTCCTCGATAGTGTGCGAGCCGGGGAGAATGATGCTCTCCTCAGACGTAACGCTGACCGTGATATCGTTGACGACGGTATTACCGCTGTTGCGCAATTTCAATGCGGAAAAGACGGACGTTCTATAAACGAAGTCCGCATAGGATAAAAACTTTTGCGGTTGCAGGGTAAGTTTTAAATTTTCCTGTAAGGTTTTAATCGCTCTTTTGCCTGCCATATTTTTCACTCCAAAACTTTGTTTTGATTTTTTTCATTGTAGCATACTTTTCCTGAAATTGCAAGGGGTGAGAAAATAAAAAATCCGCCCAAGAAAAAACTTTTTCCCGGGCGGATAGATAGCCTGACGGTGCGTTATGCGCGCATTTCCACGTTTAAATTGTGTTTGAGGTTGCCTAAAATTTTACGGATAAATCCGTCTACCGCTTCGCCGGAGAGGGGTTTTTCCGCCGTCGGCTCGGCTTGGAAGGTGACCGAGAACGCCATACTCTTTTTGCCCGCAGGCACTTGACCGCCACGGTATACGTCAAACAGCTCTACCGCCTTCACGGCTTTGACCGCGCGCAAAATGGTTTGGGTGATTTCTCCGCAGGAAACCTCTTCATCGGCGAGCAGCGCCAAGTCACGCTTGACGGCGGGGAATTTGGGAATTCCCTCGTACTTCATACCGCTACCCATCTTACGGGCGAGGTCGGCGTAATTGAGCTCGGCAAGATATACCTTGCGTTCGATGGCAAGCTCGTGGCACAGACGGGGGTCGAGTTCACCGATGTAGCCCACTTCCTTGGTTCCGAGCTTAATAACGGCGGTGATGCCGGGGTGCAAAAAGCTCTTTTGTCCGCGCTCAAAGGTGAGATTTAAAGAGAATGCGTCGGCGATGCTCTCCACGGCGCCTTTGACGTCGAAGAAGTCCACGTCACCCCACGCGCCGAGGCACAGGGTCTTTTTCTCCTTGGGCAGGTCGGTTAAGGGCAGAGCTTCGGGCAGGTATACGTTGGCAACCTCAAAGAGCTTGCCGTTTTCATTGCCGCGGCGTAAATTTCTGACGACGTTATCCAGCATGGACGGCGCCAGGAAGGTGCGTAAGATGGACAAGTCCTCGCCGAGGGGGTTTAAAATTTTAACGGCGTTGCGTTCGGGGGCGTCTGCAGGCAGATTGAATAAATCAAACGACTTGGGCGAATAGAAGGAATAGGTCATGGCTTCGCAATACCCCTGCAAGCGCAGAACGTTTTTGAACTTATTCATTTGCTTTTGCTCGTCGTTCAGGCCACCCGAGGTAACCGACGCCTTTTCCAGGAAGGTAGGCGTGATATGCTCGTAGCCGTACATACGGATGACCTCCTCCGCCAGGTCGGGATAGCCGTCCACGTCCTCTCTGTATGCGGGGACTTTTACGGACATGGTATCGCCGTCTTTGTCCAAAGTCACTTCAAATTCCAAGCTCTGTAAAATGTCGATGATGGTATCGGTGGGAACGGTAATGCCCAGGAGCGCGTTGATTTTTTGCACGCTTGCCGTCATGGTTTTTCCCGTTGTATCGGCGTAGTTGCAATCGAGGTGTACGCCCGTCACCTTGCCGCAGTCCAGCTGTTGCACCAGGTGCAGCGCTCTTGCCATGCCGAATTCGGTGGTATAGGCGTCCACACCACGTTCAAAGCGCGCGGAAGAGTCTGAGCTTTGACCGAGCGCACGGGAGGTTTTGCGGATATTATCTCTGGCAAATTTTGCGCTTTCAAAGAATACTTTTTTGGTGTTTTCGGTAATTTCACTGTTGAGCCCGCCCATGATACCGGCGAGGGCTACGGGCTTATCTCCGTCGCAGATGACCAGGTTTTCGCCCGTCAAGGTGAACTCTTTTTCATCGAGCGTGGTAATTTTTTCGCCCGCTTTGGCGCGGCGCACGACGATTTCTCTGCCCGAGAGCATATCCATATCGAAGGAATGCATGGGCTGGCCCATTTCCAAGAGCACGAAATTGGTGATGTCGACGATGTTGGATATCGAACGAATGCCCGAAAGCGCCAGACGGCGACGCAGCCATGCAGGCGACGTGCCGATTTGAATGTCGGTTACCGAATGACCGATATACCGAGGGCAGAGCTCGGGGGCGGAAACGGTGACTTTCATATCCGCTTCTTGCCCGTTTACTTCGGACATGGTATAGTCGAACGCGGGCATTTTGAGCGGTTGATGCAGGACCGCCGCCACCTCTCTTGCAATGCCCAATACGCATTGACAGTCCGGACGGTTTGCCGTTACGGCAATGTCGAAAATATAATCGTCCAAGCCGACAACCGAACGGACGTCGATGCCGACGGGGGTGTCCTTGTCTAAAATTAAGATGCCGTAGACCTCTGCGCCGGGGTAGAAATCGTCGTTGATGCCGAGCTCCTCGCCCGAGCACATCATGCCGTTGGAGGTTACGCCGCGCAGCTTGCCGTTTTTGATTTTGATAATTTCCTCGCCGTGCAGGACGGTGGCGCCGTTCAATGCCGCAGGCACCTTTGCGCCCACGAATACGTTGGTTGCCGCCGTACAGATTTGCACGGTGCCGATTTGTTCGCCGAAGTAAATTTGACATACCTGCAATTTATCGGCGTCGGGGTGCTTTTGAATGTCAGTAATTTCGCCGACGTACACGCCCGTTACGTCCTTGCCTAAGTAGGTGAGCTCCTCGACCTCGAACCCGCAGGAAAAGAGCTTATCTTGCAGCTCTTGGGCGGTGCATTGAATGTCTACGTAATCTTTTAACCATGAAAAAGGTACTTTCATCTTCTCTCCCCTCCTTAGTCCTTAAATTGCTTTAAAAAGCGCACGTCGTTTTCGTAGAAGTTCTTGATGTTGTTGACGCCGTATTTGAGCATGGCGATACGTTCAATGCCCATACCGAAGGCGAAGCCGCTGTACTCGTCGGGGTCTACGCCGCAGTTTTCCAAGACGTGGCGGTTGACCATGCCCGAGCCGAGCACCTCAATCCAGCCCGTACCCTTGCACAGACGGCAGCCCTTACCCTCGCAGACGAAGCAGCTTAAATCGACCTCGACGGAAGGTTCGGTGAACGGGAAGTAGGACGGGCGCAAACGCACCTTGGTGGCGGAGGTAAACATTTTGGATGCGAACTCTTCGAGCATACCCTTCAAATCGCACAGCGTGATGCCCTTATCCACGACCAGGCCTTCCATCTGATGGAACATGGGCGAATGGGTAGCGTCGTCGTCCGGACGGAACACTCTGCCGGGCGAGAGAATTTTAATGGGTGGACGCTGATTTTTCATCACTCGGATTTGACCTGCCGAGGTCTGCGTGCGCAGGAGCAGGTTTAAATCTTGGGTGAGATAAAAGGTGTCCTGCATATCTCTCGACGGATGGTCGGGCGAGGTATTGAGCGCGGTGAAGTTATGATATTCGGTTTCGGTTTCGGGGCCTTCAAAGACCTGAAAGCCCATACCGGCGAAGATATCGATGAGTTGATTGCGTACCAACGTGATGGGGTGCAGATTGCCCTCGACGTATTTCTTTCCGGGCATGGTTACGTCCACCCGTTCGCTGGCGTATTTTTGTTCAAGCTCTTGGGCTTTCAATACCGCTTCGCGTGCGGCAATTTCTTCTTCGAGCTTTTGCTTGAATTCATTGACGATTTTACCGAACGCAGGGCGTTCTTCCTTGGATAAATTGCGCATGCCGCTCATGACGTCCTTGAGCATTGCCTGCACGTTGAGCTTTGCCGTATACAGCTCCTTGGTGGACTTGGCGGCGGAAATTTCCTCGCTTGCCCGCACTTTTACTTGGTCTAATTGCATTGTTTATCTATACTCCTATTATTTTTTCAAAATAAAAACGCCCCGCGGGCTTTAAAACCCACAGGGCGAAAGTCTTTTCGCTGTACCACCTGTATTCAGGACCGCCGATATTGACCGTGATCCCCTCTAATTCCCTATAACGTGAGAAACACGCCTTTCCCTACTGTAATTTTCAGAAAAGAAGCTCCAAAGTGAAAGGGAATTTTACCCGTCCTTATGCGACTTTCAGCCTGCGGTCGCACTCTCTTTGAACAAACGCTTGATAAAACCCCGTCTTTTTCAACGCCTTTTCTTTATTATAAGAAAATTTAAAAGCGTTGTCAAGCCCTTTAAACGGTATAATTTACTGATTGTATTTTTTATTGTTCAAAAACTCCGTCCATTTTTCGGGCAACCAATGTTGCATCAGGCGATACGCCTTGTTCTTTCCGCCGGGAACAAAGGTGATGGCGGGACTGTTTTTCAACGTCTCCAAGACGATGCCCTGCGCTACCTCCTGGGGGTTCATGCCGCCCTGCTCCATATTGGCAAGCGCCGCCACGGCCTTGTGTACGTCCTTGGCGTATTCACCGTTCTCCTCCTCTGAATATACCTTACGCTTGAAGGTAAAGGACGTGGACGTGCCGCCCGGCTGAACGGTGGTGAGCGTGATATTGTACCGCTTCAGCTCGCACCTCGCGCCCTTGACCAGCATATCGAGCGCCGCCTTGGACGAGGAGTAAAAGCTGTCGAAGGGAATGGGGTAGGAGCTGCCCAGCGAGCTGATTAAGAAAATTTTACCGCCCTTTGCCTTCATGTAGGGCAACGCGCAACGAATGGCACGAATGGCGCCGAAATAGTTGACCTCAAAGAGATAGCGGATGTCCGCCTCCTTTGCAGCCTCGACGGGCGCAGCCATGGAGAACCCAGCCGAATAGACGAGAAGGGCTACGTTTTTAAACTCCGCTCCGACGGCTTGCAGCGCGTGTTCGAGCTCCTCGCCCTGCGTAACGTCGGCGGTGATGTTCTTGACCCGTTCGTTTTTAGCCAGCCCCCTTGCGACGTTGACGACGGTATACCCTCTGCCAATCAAGAGAGAAGCGACCTCTGCGCCGATGCCCGAGGATGCGCCCACGACAACCGCCACGGGTTTTTCGGCGGAGGGCGTGATTTCCTTTATCTTTTGGCCTTTTGCCTGCGTATCCGTTTCTGTACTGATTTCCGTTTGATGCTTTTCCATACCAAGAGTATTTGCCCCGAATGGAAAAATATACACGATTGTCAGTATTTTCCTGTAGAAATCCACCTCATTTTGCAATTATCCCAACGCCAAATCCAAAAGCATCATGAGGGCGAAGCCTGCAATCACCCCTGCCGATGCGGTAATTTTATGCCGTTCAAAGCAATCGGGAATGAGCTCCGAGCAGACCACTGCAATCATGGCACCCGCCGAAAAGGAGAGCGTCCACGGCATTAAACGGTTGGAAAAGCTGACCGCCACAGCGCCGAACACCGCCGCAAAGACCTCTACCATGCCCGAGGCTTGCGCAAAAAGGAAGCACTGTAGATTGCTGTATCCCTGCGCCTTTAAGGGATATGCCACGCATACGCCCTCGGGGAAGTTTTGAATGCCGATGCCGAGCGCCAACATCATGGCGGAAACCACTCCCACGCTGTTGCCCGCCGCCACCGAGGCAAACGCAACGCCCACCGCCATACCCTCGGGAATGTTGTGCAGGGTGATGGCGGCGTATAAAAGCGCGCCCTTGCGCCCCCCTTCCTGCTTGAAAATTTGTGCTTTATTTAAAAGTAAATCGCTGCCGACGATGAAAATTCCGCCGAGCAAAAACCCCACGGTTACCACGGTATATATGGGCATGGGGTACTCGTATTCAATGGCGGGCAGCAATAAGGAAAAGAAGCTTGCGGCAATCATGATGCCTGCCGCCGCACTCATCATTACGGTGAGAAATCGTCCGCTGATTCGTTTGGAAAAGAAAATAAGGCCTGCGCCCAAAGCCGTCATAAAATATGTAAACAGCGAAGCCAAAAACGCCTGCAATACGCTGTTTTGCGCAAAAAACCACTGCATTTACTGTGTTTCCTCCTTGGTAGAAATGTAGCTCTATTTACAGTATATGCAGGCAGGTATAAAAAAGTTTAATTTGCGGTTTTTGCTACATAAACCAAAAAAAACCGTACAAACTACGAGCATGAAAAAGAATCTCGTTCGCATGGCTTTTTGTATTGTTCTCTCGGCGGTTATGGTGTTTTTTTACCAACGGCATCTGGCGCAGGATAAGCCCGCCTTTGCCTTGGCGCAGGCGCAAAAAACCATTTATTTGACCTTTGACGACGGACCTTCCGACTCCACTACCCCCTTTATTTTGGACGTTTTGAAGGAAGAACGGGTCCCTGCTACCTTTTTTATCATCGGCAGACAGGCTAAACGGCGAAAAAATTTGATACGGCGCATACAAGACGAGGGGCATTCTATCGGTATTCACAGCTATTCGCATATCTATTCCGAAATTTACCGCTCGCCCGAGGCGCTGCAAGAGGATATTCAAAAATGCTCGGACGTGTTGGAAGGGATTTTAGGGTATAAACCCCAATTATACCGCTTCCCCGGCGGGAGCTTTTGCATACGGGACGAGCTGAAAGAGTGCGTAAAAGCCTTGGGGTATAGCTATATCGACTGGAACGCAAGCTGTCGGGACGCAGAGCTTATAAACGCATCGGTAGAAGAATTGGTGCAGTCGGCAATCAGCACCTCTGCGGACAGACAGACAATCGTTATGCTCTTTCACGATTCGGCGCACAAAAATAACACCGTTTGGGCGTTGAAAGAGATTATACGGTATTATAAAGATGCAGGGTATGCCTTTGAGAAGCTATAAAAAAAGCAGTCTTTCAAAGACTGCTTTTTTGCTTTAATTGTTAATTTTAAAAATTACGCATAGATGGCCCCAATGAGTGCGGCGGCGCTGTCAAGGCTTAAAAGCCACTTCCCTTCGTCGTTCTTTTTCAAATTCACGGTCATATCGCGTTCGGTCTTATCCATCTTGAGGATTTCGTCTACCGTCGCCTTGGACTGCTCTGCGCCCAGAGCGACTTGTAAACCGTACGTCGTCCAAACTGTTACGGAGCTGTGACAGCTGTAAGAAATTTCTATCGTGCAAGCCGTTTCGTCGGAATTCATGCTGCTTTCTTTTACTTTGTATTCAAAGCTGCCAACGGTCTTTTGTAAGATGTATTTATAGATGCTGTCGTCGGTATCTTCTCTCGTGTCTTCCCAATCGAAATCGCCCACAACGTAGGTGGCTGCTTTTTCAAACTCCCCTTTCTTGCAAGCGGCTACAAAGCCGGAAAGCGCGCCTTCTGCTCCGCCGCAAGCGGTGAGCGCAAACAACAAAACGCCTATCAAGAGCGAGGTCAATAAAAACTTTAATTTTTTCATATTCAAAATACTCCTAATAAAATATTTTTAAATTATACGTATTATACTATATATTTTTCAAAAACACAATACCCTTTTGAAAATTTTTTGAATTTGCCCTCGTATGCCCTCTTTTACATATGTATTAAAGCACATTCGGGGCAAAAATCCGCCCATATGCGTTTTGGTGCATATATTCGGGCATGGGTATAGGGAAAATCTTTCAGTTTATTTTTATAAACGGCTTTTTTTTGCAGTTTTTTACGGCTTACAGCTGCCGCAAGCAACGTAGCCCAGCCCCTCTAACTCGGCTTTGGTGCCCGTGAAATTATCCTTATTGGCGGGGTTCATATCCGAAACAGAAGAACAGGTGGGCTTGTGATAGCGCTTGGTATTGGTGTTGAGCACGAAGGTCTGCACCTCCCCTTCATCGCTGCCGTTATTCCCGTCACTGCCCTCGGGGGCGGTGGTAGGCGGCTCACCCGAAAGCTGGCTTTCGCCCGTGGCGTAGTCGATGACGATACCCGGTTGTACGTTATACACGTAGACGTTGAAGCAAATTTCCTCGCCCTCGTCCTCGACCGAATACGCTTCCATCTGCACGCCGTGCGCCACTAAATTATTGCCGATGAAAATGGGCGTGACACGGTATAAAACGTGATTTTCGGTTTCCTTGACGTAGTCGGCGACCATGTTCTCAAAGGGGAGCATGCCGTCAACGTTCATGTATCTCGTGCCCGTGATCAGGTTTCTTCTGTTGGCGTTTTCGCCCGTCAGCTGAAAGCCGATGAGATGACAGCGGTTGTAGAGATATTTGCCGTCCACGATGTCGTATTTTACGCTCTGCCAGCCGGTGGGCTTGACGCTGCCGATCTCCCCACGCTCCTCGGTGGGCATGATGTCGATACCCACGCAAGCCATGGTGTAGCCGCAGCGGCCCAAGACGTCCAATTCACTGTAAAACTCGTAGGAGACGGTGGTCATTTGCGCCGCCGTGAACTCAGGCTGGTTGCCGTTGATTTCAACATACGGGCGGTTGGTATACTCGGGAATGTCCGCAAGCGTAATATTGCCCGTGGAAGAATTGCTGCCCGTAGAGGAGCTGCCGTCGAACCCGCCGAAATCACAGGCGGGGAAGATAAGGCAGCACAGGAGAACGAGCGAAAGAAGAATGTTTTTTAATTTTTTCATTTTTCAAATACCTCTCTGGTTATTTTTTCGTGCGAATTGCCCTCGAATTCGTAGACCGAGCGCAGGGTGAAGCCCGCTTGTTGGACGGGGATATCAAAGGCAAAATCGAAGGGATAGGTTCTATTCCAACGGTATATAATTAATTTTTCAATGGACGGAATATGCGCCTTTAGAGAAAGATTTTCCACAAAGCAATACTCCCCTTTTTTTGCAACGGAGAGCATATCCTCGCAGAGTGTATACGGCAATCCGCTTGCAGAAAACAGTTTTTTGGAAAAGGAGTTGATATACAGCTTGCTTGGCTGTAAGGTTAAAATATCGGCAAGAAGCTTTTTATCCCGACTTTGACGGCGGTGATTGAAGGTCATACCGTTGTTATCGTCCAAGCATACGATGACGTTCATGTAAAATATCTCCTTTGGTTTGAACTGTTGAAATGCACTGCAATCAGTAGGTGTCCGCCTGTAAGTTCATGTATAGGAGCTGTTGCTCGGTGAGCGCAATTTCCGATGCGGACAGCGTGGTTTGCAGGCTTTGTAGCTTGGAAGCGCCCGAAATGACGAATACGTTCATATCCTGCGCCAACGCCCAAGCCAATGCCAAAGCGGCGGGGGCATGCCCCGTTTCTTGGCTCATTTTCTCCAAGCGCTTTAAGCGCTCTATATTGTCCTTGGAGCAAAAAGTCGTCTGCATGGCAAGGGAGAGGTGCTTTTTTGTATGCGGCAGGTCGTAGCTCTTGACCTTGCCCGATAAAACCCCGCCGCCTAAGGGCGAAAACGCCATGAGTGGAAACTGCGTTTGAGCATACCATGCCCGAGCTTCACGGTTTTTTTCGCCCGTTACGGACAGACAGCCTATCCACGTCCAACGCCCTGCCTCCGCCAAGGAAAACTGCGGCTGGGAGATAGAGAGCGGCAATAAGTTGTGGGCGTAGGCGTATTCGTTTGCCTGTTCAATGCGGGTATGGCTCCAATTGGACACACCAAAGAGATTGACCTTGCCCAAAGCGTGAAATTCGTTGAGCAGCTCCACCATCCAACCCACTGGCTCTTTGGGGTTATCACGGTGCAAAAGATAGCTGTCGATGCAGTCGATATTGAGCGCCGAAAGAGATTTTTCCAAGTCGGCGCGGATGCATTTTTCCTTTACCCTCGTGTTGCCCAAAAGTCCGTGCAGGGCGCCCTTACTTTGCACGACGACCTGTTTGCCCAAGCCGCGGCGGTTGAGCCAATCGCCCAGGATTTTTTCGCTTTCACCGTAGCCACGGGCGGTATCGAAGGTAGTGATTCCGCCTTGAAAGGCAGCGTCTAAAATTTGGTCGCAGTTCTCCCCTCGGCGCATGGGGGTGGAGGAGGTGCCCAATACGATGCGGGAAACGGGCTTTTGTAAGCCCTCAACGGTAGCGTAACGCATATGTATTATACCTTTGCTTGGTATTCTTTCGCCAATTTTTCAAAGGCGGGCAGTGCGCGGGAGATGGTTTCGGGCGCAACGCAGTAAGCGATGCGCACGTATCCCTTGGTGCCGAAATCGTCGCCGGGGACGAGCAGAAGCTCGTATTTTTTTGCGCGCTCGCAGAAGGCGTAAGCGTCCTCCTCCAACGCTTTGACGAAGAGATAGAACGCGCCGTCGGGCTTGACGACGTCATAGCCGTAAGCGGTGAGCGCCTGATAGAAGGTATCGCGGTTTTGCTTGTAGACGCTGACATCGGCGGTCTTATCCACACAGGCGGCAACCACGCGCTGTAAGAGCGCGGGAGCGCACACGTAACCGAGCGACCTGCCTGCGCCGCAGACTGCCGCATAGACGGATTTTGCGCCTACCATGTCCGGATTGACGGCGATATAGCCGATACGTTCACCCGGAAGGGAGAGCGACTTGGAATAGGAATAGCAGACCAAGGAATTTGCATAATAATTCATGACAAAGGGCACTTTGATTTCGCAATCGTATACCAATTCACGGTAGGGTTCGTCGGCAATGAGATAGATGTCCGTACCCAGCTCGGCTTGCTTGCGGTTTAAAATTTCCACCAGCTTTTGAATGGTTTGTTCGCCGTATACGACCCCCGAAGGATTGTTGGGAGAGTTGATGATGACCCCTCTCGTCTTGGCGGTAATTGCCTTCTCCAACGCCGAAAAATCGGGCAGGAGCTTTTCGTCGGACGGCAGAGCGTTGAGCGTGCAGCCTGCGCCCTCGACGAATACTTTATATTCGGTGAAATAAGGGGCGAAGGTGATGAACTCCTCACCGGGGTTTGCCAGGGCGTGAATGGAGATGGTCAACGAAGCCGCCGCGCCGCAGGTCATGTATAAATTATCGCCCGTCAAACGGGTATTGAAGCGAGCGTTGATGTAGTCGGCAATGGTTTTGCGCACCGAAGCGTCGCCCTGCGCAGAGGTATAGCCGTGCAAAAGGACGGAGGGCGTTTCTTTGACTATACGGCAAATTGCCTCGTTCACGCAGTCGGGCGCAGGAACCGAGGGATTGCCGATGGAAAAGTCGAAGACGTTTTGTTCGCCGATTTCGGCTTTGCGCACCTTGGCGTATTCAAAAATTTCACGAATGACGGAGCGTTTTTCCCCCAACGCTTGCATTTTGGGATTGGTCATCATACTGTTTTTACCTCACTTATGATTTTTTTATTTTTTACCGTTTGGATTTATTTTTCTTGCGACGGTTGGTCGGGTTGAATTTTTATTTTAATTTGATTGCGCGCCTTTGCCGCCTCTCGCTCCACGGCGGAGAGCAGTATGGGCGTGAGTGCGTTGAGCGCGCCGTCCAGGATGAGCACCAAGCCCAACAGCCCCACCATGCCCTGCACAAACGAGGGCGCATAGAACTTGATTAGAAAGGCCTCACCGATATAACAGGCAACGGTTAACCCAAAGATAGCCCACCAGAGCGGGAGCTTTAAAGAACGGCAACGAATGACCGTTTGCAGCTTAAAGGACGAGTCGATAATCAGCAGAAAGGCTGCGGCAAAGACTATGTATTCCAAGGCTTGCTCTTTGCTGACGATGGTGGCGACGCCGCAGGCGATGGAAAAAATGCAGAGTAAAATTTTGATAAAAAAGCCTGCGCCTCGGCTCTTGTTGGCGAGTGTGAGTACGGCGTTGACGGCGCCTGCCAGGACGGTAACTCCGCCCACGAAATAGCACATGATGTCCACGGCTTGGGGCGAAAAGGCGATGAAGCATACGCCCAACGCGATAAACGTGAGGGCAAAGAGTATGTAGCCGACGGTAGACGGCTTTTGGTTTTTGACGGATTGCACGGAAAAGTCCTCCTGTAATATAATTTTAGCGTTCCATATGCAACGGGATCGCTTTTATTATACCGCAAAAAGGCGACGAGGTCAACAAAAAAAGAACGCTTGCGTTTTTAAACGCAAGCGGTTTTGCCTTGTAAATATTGTTAAGAATTGCCGATAAATCCCAGCGATATCAGAATGGCTCGGTTGACCAGACTCATGGTATCGTCGGGCAGCTCGCCGATACGTTCTTTCAAACGGCGCTTGTCGATGGTGCGGATTTGCTCCAATAAAATGACGCTGTCCTTGGCAAGCCCGAAGGACGAGGGCAGTTCGATGTGCGTGGGGAGCTTTGCCTTGTTCAGCTTACTGGTAATTGCCGCCGCAATAATCGTGGGGGAATATTTATTGCCCACGTCGTTCTGCACGACGAGTACGGGACGCACACCCCCCTGTTCGCTACCCACAACGGGGGATAAATCGGCGTAATATAACTCTCCTCTCTTTACGTTCATACGATAAAGCCTCTTTTTTTCTTTTGCAATACGCCCTCTTTTTATTATATGTAAAAAAGGAACGGATTGCTATGGTTAAAGTATTACCGCCTTTTGCGTTTTTATACAAAAGAGACGGGAGTTTGGCGATTATTTTTCAGAAATACTTGACGAAAGACGTTTTTTGAGATATACTGTAAGCGTATGTTTTTATACTAGGGAGGTATTTTCTATGGCCGAGCAAAATCAAAAGAGTAAAGAATATACCGTTGCCGATTTCGGAAAGGTATTGCTGGTCGGATGGAAGACGATTGTCGTTTGCACGCTCATTGTCGGCTTGCTGATAGGCGGCATTTTAAGCTGTCTTGCCGTATTCGTTACGCACGACGAGTTTTACGCCACCATTGCAAAAATCGACAGCTCTTACGACGTGCCCATCATTCAGTCGACCATGAAGGAGAATATTCATAAACTTTTGAAGGATTCCTTTGCCGATTCGGATTTGACCGATTCGCAAATTTGGACGCTGACCAGAGAAATTAACGACCATTTGGAAATTGTAAACGACGAAAAGAAGCAAACGTACGATTTTACTTTAAGCTCCTTCGATTCGGCGGTTATCCCTAATTTAAAGGCAGAGAATTTTTACCAGATTTTAAAGACGATTATGGATTACTACGCTGATACGTATACCCAAAAGATAACGGCGTCGTATACCATTCATTCCACCGTTGCGGGCGACTCCGCACTCGAAAATTTGAGAAGACAGAACTATTACCGCCAAGCCGAAACGCTGATTTCTTCCATCGACTCCATTTTAGAAGAAATTTCCGCCATCACGCAAAAGGTAATTATCACCGAAACCTCTATTCTCATCAGCCCCAACCGTTCGGAATTTTACGCTTATCTGTGTAAGGAAAACAACAGCCGTGTTGAGGACATCAACCGTGAACTCAACGACTTAAAGCCCATTATCCAGGAATTGCAATCGGACGTCGTTAAGTACGCCGTTGAAAAAGAAAATACCGTATCCACCGTAAGCTATTTCAGAACCCAAGCGTTAAATTATCCGGAAGTTGCAAAATGGACCACCTTGCAGGCGCAATGGGGACAGTCGCAAGCGTCCGCTCCCGCCGATATTGAAGATGATATCGCGGATAGAATTGATGAAATTACGACGCAAATTGACCAAATTTTGGGCAGATATAACGTCATTGCAGAGGATTACGCCGAATCTATTATTTCCGATTACGTCATTATCTCCTCGCTCATCGAAAACGAAACCGTGGGCGCTTTGAGATGGATGGAAGTCGCTTTACTCACCGCTGCCTGTATGTTTGTAGCCTTCTTGGTGGCTTACGTCGTACAGTTTGTTAAAATGCAGAGAAAGGGTGAAATCGGCAGCGAGCCGACGGATGAAGCAGATTATTAAATTAACGCAACCGATTATAAAGTGAACCGCAAATGAAAAAATTTATTACCGATTTATTTACAAAATACCCCTTCTTGGGTGAATTTGCCAGATTTTTAATTGTCGGCGGAATTGCCACCTTGGTGGATATGCTGGTGATGGCGTTGGTACAATATATCTTGGAGCCCGCCCTTTATACCGACTTTTTATCCATTTTTACCGCCAAAGGCACGGGCTACGTCTATATTTTAGGCACGGCGCTCGGGTTTACCGTGGGACTTTTGGTCAACTATGCGCTTTCCGTACTCTTCGTGTTTGAGCAGACGGATAAGGGCAAAACCGCCTATGGCTTTGTCGTGTTTGCCCTTCTCTCCCTCATCGGTTTGGGCTTGCACGTCTTGGGTATGTACGTCGGCAACACCTTATGGGGCATAAACGCCTGGATCGTCAAAATTTTGATGACCGGCTTGGTGCTCATCTACAATTTCGTATCCAAAAAACTCATTTTATTTAAAAAGAGTGAAAAATAAACTACTTTTCAGGAAAAAGCAATATGGTTAAATATTCTTTTATCGTTCCCGCCTACAACGAGCAAGAGGCATTACCCCTCTTTTTTGAGCGTACCATGCCCTTATGGGAAGGCTTGGACGGGGATTTTGAAGTTATCATCGTCAACGACGGCAGTCAGGACAAAACACAGGAAATTTTAAACGAGTACTGCCAAAAGGATTCCCGCATCAAGGGCGTCATTTTCAGCCGAAACTTCGGTCAGCAAAGCGCGCTTTTGTGCGGCTTACAGTACGCCTCGGGCAAGGCCGTTATCGCCATGGACGCCGATTTACAGGACCCGCCCGAAGTGACGTTGCAGCTCATTGAAAAATGGAAAGAGGGCTATGAAATCGTGCACGCGCGGCATAGAAAGCGCGCGGGCGAAACGGTGTTCAAGCGCTTGACCGCCTTTTTATACTACCGTACCTTGAAGGGCATGACCGGTTTGAATATGCCCTTGGACTGCGGCGACTTTAAGCTGTTTGACCGCAAGGCGGTGGACGTTATTCTCTCGCTCAACGAGCATACCCGTCTGCTGCGCGCGCAGACCGCTTGGATAGGCTTTAAACAGACGGTTATTGAATTTGACCGACCCGAGCGGGCGGCGGGCGAAACAAAGTATACGCTCAAACGAATGTTAAACCTCGCCAAAAACGGCATTGTACCCAACACAAATAAGCTGTTGGATTTCCCCTTATTCTTGGGCATGGCGCTGTGCTTTTTATCGCTCGTCGGATTTGCCGTATTCACCGTACTGGCGGCGCTGGGCACGGATTACGGCGGCTTGACGGCATGGCTATTCCCTTCCATCGGCTTTGCCGTGGGCTTAATTTCGCTCAATACGGGCTTGCAGAACCTGTATTTAGCGGAAATTTATAAAGAAATCAGAAACAGACCGCACTTCATCGTCAGCGAGCTGTATAACTTGGAGAAGGATGAAAAATGAAGAGTTCTTTCGGCCAATGGTTACATAACGGCGGTGAAAAAGTCGTAAAGTTATATAAAAAATACGAGCTTTTGCTGTTTGCGTTGGGATTTTTGGCAATTGCCATTTTGCTGCGCATCACCAATTTCGATCAGGTTTCCGGCGATTTCAATACTTTTTTAAAGGGATGGTATGAAGAAATAAAAGCGGCGGGCGGTTTGAAAGGCTTTGCCTCTACCGTGGGCGATTATACGCCGATGTATAAGTACATCATCACGCTGCTAACGTATATTCCGATGAAATCTCTGCATTCGTACAAGATGGTGTCCTGTATCTTTGACGTGGTATTGGCTGTGTACGTAGGGCTCATCGTCAGACGCATCAACCAAAGCGACCTTTCGGGGCTGTTGGCGTACGCCGTAACTTTGTTCTTGCCCAACGTATTTTTGAACAGTGCCGTTTGGGCGCAGTGCGATTCCATCTTTTCCTGTTTTTGCGTGATGAGCTTTTATTACCTCATCAAGGACAGAGGCAATTTATCCATGGTGTTTTACGCAATTGCCTTTTCCTTTAAAATTCAAGCCATTTTTTATGCACCGCTCGTCGTCATTGCGGTGTTGAAAGGAAAGCTCAAGCCCCTCTCGCTCGTCTTTTTGCCTGCCGTCTACTGTCTGTGCGCTTTGCCCGCAATCATCGCAGGCATGCCCGTGTTCGACGCCTTGTTGGGCGCATACGTAAAACAGGTGGGTGAGTATCCCGCAATCACGCTGCACGCCCCCAATTTGTATCAGATTTTACCCCATTGGTACGCCAACGAGAACTTGGGAAAGATGTTGGTATTCTTCGCCATCGGCGTGTGCGCGGTTTTCTGTACGGCGCTGTATCGGGCAAAGTATGAATTGAGCGATAAAAATTTATTGCTCATTGCCTATTTAGCGACCCTGCTTCTCCCCTTCGTATTGCCGCATATGCACGAGCGATATTTCTATCTTTCGGACGTATTTGCCGTGGCGTTTGCCTTTGCGTTCAAAAAGAAATCTTACCTATCCGCCGCGACCATTTACTGTTCGTTGCGCGCCATCGTGGTATACCTCTACGATACCGGCATGAGCAAGATAGATTTCCCCTTCGTTGCCTTTATCATGTTTGCGGCGCTCGTGGGACTGTGCATTTTTGCAATGCAACAGTTACAGCCCAAAGAAAGGGAAGATACGGGCATGGTAGCTATCAACGAGAAAGAAGAATAATTGAAGAATAATTTCAGACAAATAAAAATGCGTCGGATATATCCGACGCATTTTTTATTTCAATTCAATTAGTTCATTTTCTCAAGCAGCTTGAAGTCGATGCCCTTTTCGCCGATCTTGATGATTTCCACCTTGACCATATCGTCCAATTGGAGCACGTCCTCTACTTGGTTGATTCTCTTGGGGGACATCTTGGAAATGTGAATCATACCGTCCTTCTTGGGAGCAAATTCTACGAACGCACCCACAGAGGAGAGAATTCTCACAACTCTGCCGATGAAGATATCGCCAACCTCGGGTTCGTGTACGATGGAGAGAATGATGTCCTTGGCCTTTTGCAGGTTTTCCATGTTGCCGCCGATAGCGCCAACGCAAACTCTGCCGTCCTCTTCGATGTCGATTTTGGTGCCCGTTTCGGCAATAATCGAATTGATAACCTTGCCCTGCTTGCCGACGACGTCGCCAATCTTTTCGGGATCGATGTGGAAGGAGATAATCTTGGGAGCGTAGTAGGAGAGCTCCTTGTTGGGTTCGGGGATACATTCGAGCATCTTACCCAAGATGAACTGCTTGGCGGTGTTTGCCTTTTCAATGGCGTCGAGCAGAATTTCTTCGGAAATACCCTTGATTTTAATGTCCATTTGAATGGCGGTGATGCCCTTTTGGGTACCTGCTACCTTAAAGTCCATATCGCCGAAGAAGTCTTCCAAGCCCTGAATGTCCGTCATGATGACGTATTTGCCCGTTTCTTGGTCCTTAATCAAGCCCATAGCGCAGCCTGCAACGGGTGCCGTGATGGGTACACCTGCATCCATCAACGCCATGGTCGAGCCGCAGACGGATGCCATGGAGGAAGAACCGTTGGAGGAGAGAATGTCGTTTACGACACGGATTGCGTAAGGGAATTCGTCCTCGGAGGGAATAACGGGAACGAGCGCGCGCTCTGCCAAAGCACCGTGACCGATTTCACGGCGACCGGGGCTTCTGAGGGGTTTTGCTTCGCCCGTGGAATAGCCGGGGAAGTTGTAGTGGTGCATATAGCGCTTAGAGGTTTCGTTATCCAAGCCCTCTAATTTCTGCGCTTCGTCGAGCATGCCCAAGGTACAGGTGGTCATGGTTTGGGTTTGTCCGCGGGTGAATACGGCGGAACCGTGTACGCGGGGTAAAATGCCGTGCTCGCACCAGATGGGACGAACCTCGTCCAGCTTTCTGCCGTCGGGACGAATGCCGTCGTCGAAAATTCTTGCACGAACCTTTTCCTTGGTGAAGTAATAGATGGTATCCTTGACGTCCTTGATGTTGTCGGGATAAATTTCCGCAAAGTGCGCCAACGTTTGCTCTTCTACCTGCGCTTCTCTTGCCTGACGTTCCTGTCTGTCAAAGGTGGAGATTGCCCAATCGAGCTTTTCGGAAATATACGCTCTGACGGCGGTATCGATTTCTTCGGGGGCATGGTAGAATTCCATTTCCTTCTTGGGCTTGCCCACTTCGGCGGCAATGCCTTCGATGAAGGCGCAGACCTTCTTGATTTCTTCATGACCGAACATGATTGCGCCGACCATTTCTTGATTGGTAACTTCGTTTGCGCCCGCTTCAATCATCAAGAGCGCGTCCTTGGTGCCTGCAAGGCTCAAATGAATACGGCTCTTTTCTCTGCCGGCTTCGTCGGGGTTGATGACGTACTGACCGTCGATGAGGCCGACCTGTACGCTGCCCGTGGGGCCTGCCCAGGGGATATCCGAGATGGAGAGCGCTACGGACGAACCGATCATGGCGATGGGCTCGGGTGCGATGTCGGGGTCGACGGAGAGAGCGGTAGCTACCACTACGACGTCGTTATAGATGCCCTTGGGGAACAAGGGACGAATGGGTCTGTCCAACAGACGTGCGGTTAAGATTGCCTTGTCGGCAGCTCTGCCCTCACGCTTTTTAAATCCGCCGGGAATTTTACCCACGGAGAACATTTTTTCTTCATAGTCGACGGACAGGGGGAAGAAATCCATACCCTCTCTCGCCGTAGGCGACATACAAACGCTGACGCTGACCACGGTATCGCCGCAGCGTACCACACAGGCGCCGTTTGCCTGTTCCATGTATTTGCCGGTTTCTACAATCAGTTCTCTGCCGGCATAGTCCGTTCTGAATTCTCTGTAATTACTCAAAGATGCCATTTTTACTTCTATACTCCTTTTCTTGTTTTGTTCTTTTTCCGCACAATCACCTGATTGATTGGAGATTTATTTTTATAACGGATGTCCGTTTAAAAATACAATTTGTTTTTGGGCATGATGTATATTTTTGCCCGTTTGCTTGATAGTATGCGCAAATAAAAAGTAAAAAAGAGCGTGCAACCGAAAAAAAATTCGGTAGCCGCCCTCTTTTTATTCTTACTTTCTCAAGCCCAATGCCGCAACGATCGCTCTGTATCTTTCGATATCCATGCTCTTGAGATAATCCAAAAGACCACGGCGCTTACCGACCATTTTCAAAAGGCCGCGACGGCTGTGATTGTCCTGCTTATGCTCCTTCAAATGCTCGTTGAGATGGTTGATTCTGTAGGTCAACAAAGCGATTTGTACTTCGGGCGAACCGGTGTCACCTTCGTGGGTTGCATATTTTGCAATGATTTCAGACTTTTCCATATTACGTTTATCCTCCTTATGGAATTTATTTCGGCTTAAACCAGGCAGTCCGTCGAGATTCGTAACTGCGTCGTATAAGCTACCGAATTATCATACCATATTCTGAATGGAATGTAAAACGTTTTGCAAGCGGTTTTTATATTTTTAACCTAAAATTTCTTGTTTTTTACTTAATTTTCGCAAACAACGCACGCTTTTTTTCAATAACCTCGTCAATTTTATTGAAATAAGTTTGAAAATCCTTGGGCGCGCCGTAGCGTTCAATGCGGTTTTCGCCCGTGTATACCCTTTTGGACACGGCGTTGGCACCCACTGCCAGGTTGTCGGCAATTTCTTCCATAATGTCGATATTATACACGCACGCCTTGCCCTTTTTGGTCCAGCCCGTGTTCTCCTGATTGCCGATTTGGTACTTTTGACGGTACATATAGTACGGCTGATAATCGGCTTGGCTCAACAGCTCTCTCGACGTTTCAATCATACGCGCGCTTTCCCCGCCGGCGAGATAGTCGCACTCCTCTTTGAGCCTTGCGCCCGATTTTAAGGACAGCGAATGGACGGTGAGATTTTCGGGCTGTAAGGCAATGGCCTGTTGCAGGGAATGTACGAACTCCTCATAGCTCTCCCCCGTCAGGCCGGCGATGAAATCCATATTCACGTCGAAGTCGTATTTTTTAGCCAATTCGTAGGCATGGTATATGTCTTTTGCCGTGTGTTTTCTGCCGATACGCTCCAACGTAGCGTCGTTGAGGCTCTGGGGATTGACGCAAATTCTCGTCACGCCGTAGTCCTTTAAAAGGCGTAACTTGCCCTCGGTAAACACGTCGGGACGGCCCGCCTCGACGGTGTATTCACAGCCGTTTGTGCGCAGGGGCGCGACCTTTTGCAGGAGCCGTTCGAGGTATTCTTCCTCCAGGACCAAGGGCGTGCCGCCGCCGATATACACGCTGCGAAGATTGCCGATGAGGTCCTTGCCCGCCTCTAATTCGTAGAGCAGTTTGTCCATATACTCGTCCAAATATTTGCGGGTATACCGAATGTCTGCCGTGATAAACGAGCAGTAGACGCACTTGGACGGGCAGAAGGGCAGGGAAATAAACAGGTCGCAATTTCCGTCCTTGCGCTCGTAAATGCCCTCTTGCGCGCGCAGAATGTCCTGCACGAGGCGGATATTGCTTTGGGATACGCCCATCTCTTGCAATAACGGAAGATAATCTCTGCCCGAGGCAAGCTCGGTGTAGGCGAGCTTGGTGGGACGAATGCCCGTAAGCGCACCCCAAGGCAGGGATAGGTTGTATTTTTTACTCAGTATTTTATACAGCCCCAATTTTGCGAAGCGCTTGGCGTAACGCTTTCGCTCAATGTCGTTGTTTGTGGGCATGGTATCCTCGAAAGTATAGCTTTCGCCCTCGAGTTCAAAGAGGTTTTTATAGGTGCTTTGGCTATAAAAAAGCGTGTGCGCCACGGGGGAAGAATATCCCCGAAAGAGGCGCACGACGTCCATGAGTTCATTTTCTAAAAAGGCGTAATTGGTTGTCAGCATACCGTACCTTATCCTTATTTTCGTCCGTTATGCACGAACGTACGGGTTGTATTTTCTCTCTTTATCCAACGTGGTTGAATCGCCGTGACCGCAATATACCGTATAATCGCCCGCAAGGGCGTATAATTTCTTAACGCTCTTTTGCAGCTCGTTCCAATCGCCCGTGGGTAAATCCGTTCTGCCCACGCTGCCTTCAAACAGCGTATCGCCCACGAATAAAGAATTTTCCACGAGATAGGTAACGCTGCCTGCGCTGTGCCCTGGTGTGGCAATGACTTTTATTTTGATACCCGCAAGCGAGAGCTCGTCGCCGTCCTTTAACACGCATTCCGCGGTTATCTTGGGCATGGGTAGGCCGTAATTGCTATACGTCTGCATATCCGTTTCCAACGCCCAGCGCTCGGCTTGGGCGCAATAGACGGGAACGCCCTCGCTGCGGAGCGCCTCGCAGGCGCCGACGTGGTCGAAATGCGCGTGGGTTAACAGCACGGCGGTGATTTTTAAATTATGCTCTTTTGCAAAGTGCAGCACGTGTGCGCCCGAAGGGTCGATTGCCACGGCGGTTTGATTGTCGGCAGTGAGCAAATAGCTGTTGGACGTAAAGCCCACGGGTAAGACCGTATAAATTTTAAACATAACCCTTCCTCTATTTTTACTTTTATGCCGTCAAACGCCCGTCATACGGTAGACGTCAAAGATGCGTGCATCGCTCTTAATCTTTTTGATGAGTAAATCCACGTCCTCTTTTTTGGTGAACGAGATACCCACTTCCACGACCGCAGCGCCGTTTTTATCCATTCTGCCGTTGACCGAATTGATGGACAGATGCATATCGGAAGCAACCGCGGACACCGCCGAGAGAATAACCCCTTGGTCGGCGGCGCGCACGCCGATGTGTACGTTATATTTGATGCCGTAGGTGGAGTTTAACCACTCGGCAGGCTGTAAGCGTTCGGGCTCAACGTTGCGTACGTTGGGGCACGAGGAGCGGTGCACGACCACACCCCTGCCACGCGAAACGAAGCCGACGATTTCATCGCCCGGAATGGGCGAACAGCAGCCGGCGAGGCGGATTAACAGCCCGCTCATGCCCTTGATGGACACGCCGCCCGTGTGCTGTTTGTTGGGACCCGCAACGGGCGTGACGGACTTGGGTACGGCTTTATTATAGAAGTCTATCAGACGGAACAGCACCTGATTGACGCCGACGGCACCGTAGCCGACGGAGGCGTACATTTCTTCCTTGGAATCGAAGGAAAATCTGTCCGAAAGCAGGTCAAAGGCGGCATCCGTGAGGATTTCCGAAAGCTTATACCCTCTGCGAGAGGCTTCCTCTTCCAATTTTTCCTTGCCGCGGGAGAGGTTTTCTTCCTTCATGGCGTGCTTGAAATATTGGCGGATTTTTGCCTTTGCCGAGGAGGATTTGATGAATTTCAGCCAATCCCACGAGGGGCCTTTGCCGCCGGGAGAGGTGATGATTTCGACGACGTCGCCCGTGCCGAGCGGTCTGTCGAGGGGGACGATTTTGCCGTTGACCTTGGCGCCCGTACATTTGTTGCCTACCTCGGAGTGAATGGCGTAGGCAAAGTCGACGGGGGTTGCGCCGAGGGGCAGGGAGATGACCTTGCCCTTGGGTGTGAAGACCAGAAGCTCGGAGGAATACAGCTCGGTTTTGAGTGCGTCCATGAACTCCTTGGAGTCCTTAACGCCGCCCTGCCAGTTGATTGCTTCCCAAATCCAGGTGACACTCTGGTTCTTTTGAATGCCGCCCTCGTTGCCGCCAAGCTTATACTTCCAATGCGCCGCAATGCCGTATTCCGCCGTTTGGTGCATTTCCACCGTGCGGATTTGAATTTCAAAGGGCTGGCCGAAGTTGGTGACGACCGTGGTGTGCAGGGATTGGTACATATTGGGCTTGGGCGTGGCGATGTAGTCCTTAATTCTGCCCGGAATGGGCTTCCATTTTTCATGGATTTTACCCAAAATCTCATAGCACTCGGTGATATTGCTGACGATGACGCGCACCGCCGTTAAGTCGTAAATCTCGTCGAGCTTTTTGTTCTTATTCTTCATCTTTTTATAGATGGAATAGAAGTGCTTGGGTCTGCCCGAAATTTCGCCTTGAATATTGCTCTCTTTTAAGAGATTTTTGAGCTCCTGTACGACGAACGCCACAAATTCGTCGCGCTCGGTGCGTTGCTCGTTGATGTTTTCGATTAAATATTCGTATGCGGCAGGGTCGAGATATTTTAAGGACAAGTCCTCTAACTCACAGTTGATTTGACTGATACCCAACCGCCCCGCAATCGGACAGAATACGTCGAGCGTTTCCCGTGCCATGCGGTGCTGGCGTTCCTGACTTAAAAAGTTCAAGGAACGCATATTGTGCAGCCTGTCGGCGAGCTTGATGATGATGACGCGAATGTCCTTTGCCATGGCGAAGAAAATTTTACAGAAATTTTCCGCAGCCTCTTCCTCGTGCGATTTGAACACAATTTTATCCAGCTTGGTAACCCCGCCGACGAGGGTGGAAACCTCTTCGCCGAACTCCTTTTTGAGCTGCTCCATGGTAACGGGCGTATCCTCGATGACGTCGTGCATGAGCGCCGCCGCAATGGTCGCGGCATCCAGCCCCAAATCGACTAAAATTTCAGCAACGGCGCAGGGATGAATGAAATACGGCTCGCCCGAGGCGCGTTTTTGCCCTTCGTGCGCCTGCGCGGCGAAGGCGTAGGCTTTTTGTAATAATTCATAGTGCTCCGTAGAGTAATTTTCTTGGAATTTTTGCAAAAGCGCAGCCATGCCCTGCTCCTCCTTGTATATCTTTTGTTCTTTGTATATTCTTATAATCGCGTATTTATATATTTTTATGCCAAAACGCTTCTTTGCAGTTCGACTACCCTTCTATACAGCGGGGAATCGTTTAAATCCGCCCGCACGCCACGGTAGACGATGAGGCGCTCGTTTTCATAGTCGATTAAGCCGAGCTCTTCAAAAACCGCCAAGGCAAACATACACTCTTCGACGGAAAAGCCCAACCCATGCCCGAGAATAGCCGTTTCTTCGACGCTTGCGCCCTGCAATTCGCCTGCCTGTGCGCGCACGGCGGCAAATATCTGCAACAGCCCCTCACGGGTGGTATTTACGTTTAAAATCTGCTTGAATCCGAAGATATCGGCATTGGCGTAACAGCGCTTGCCCTCCAAGCCCGTCAGGTTGAAGTCCGAAGGCCGGTCCAAAAAGACGATTTCGCGGTAATCGGACAAGTCAATTTGCGCATCGGGCGATACGATGAGTGTGTTTGCCACGTTGCGCGCGGAGAGATTGACGAGGTCGGGCGGCATGTCCTTTAAACAGCCGTAGGAGCGCAGGGTTTGAAAATCCGAGGCTACCATGCACAAGCCGTAGGCGCTTTGCGCGCGCTTTTGCATAATTAAATTTTCTATATCCGTCTGCGGTAAATACTGCACGCAGGCAGGATCGAAGGCGCTTTCTTTGCGCAGGCGGTTTAAGCCGGCGGAAAAGCGCCAGAAGGGAATTTCACTGCTGTTGCCGTCGTATAAAATGTCCTTGACGAAGCCCTTGACCGATTCTCTGCCACGGAAAATAGAACAGTTACACTCGAATACCAACTGCTTTTGCACGTCGCTCTCGATGAGCTTGGTGTGCTTGGCACCGTTGAAGTACATGAGGTCGATATGGTCGGTTTTAATGAGCAGATGGGGAGATTTATGCTTGACGGGACGGGCGGAAAGCGAACGCGCCGTGAGGTAAAACAGAGGTTTTTTATGCCCCACACCGTACGGCTCCAAGGCGTTCAGCTCGTGCGCCAGCTGCAGGGAAAAAGCATCCTGGATATGCTCGCTGACGTAGAGCTTGGGAATGAAGTCCTCTGCCGTGTAGTGCGAGCCGATGTACTCGTCCAATTTTTGTTCCAAGAGCGAAAAATTCTGTTCGCTGACGTTGATACCGGCGGCTTGTGCGTGTCCGCCGAACTCGTCGATGCAGTCGCTGCAATGTTTGAGCGCTTCAAAGATATTGACGCTTTCAATACTGCGGGCGCTGCCCTTGAGCATATCGCCGTGCTTGACGAAGAGCAGGGTGGGACGGGAATATTCCTCGGCGATGCGCGCCGCAACGATGCCCACGAAGCCCGAGCTCCAATGCTCGTCCGAGAGCATGATGACGTTGCCGTAAGCGCCCTTTTGACGGATTTTTGCCTTGGCGCTTTCATACAGTTTATCGCAACACTTTTGCCGTTCGAGGTTGTATTCGTTTAATTTGACGGCGAGCTGGTATATTTCCTGCGGGGAACTGCTCAAAAATAACTTGAGCGCGCTTGCCGCATCCCCCATTCTTCCGGCGGCGTTGATGCGGGGTGCAAGCACGAACGCAAGCGTTTGCGCCGTTACCTCTTCGCCCTGCTTACCAAGCAGAACCGAGAACGCCTGACGGGGATTTTGAGAGATACGCCGTAAGCCCTCGTGCACGATGTCACGGTTTTCACCCAAGAGCGGAACGCTGTCCGCCACGGTGGCGAGGGCAACGAAGTCTAACAGCTCGTAAGCCGATTCGCCGATGAGCGCACAGGCGAGCTTAAACGCCACACCTGCGCCGCAGAGGTTGTCGTAAGGGTATTCGTCCGAAAACTTGGGGTTGATGCAGATGCAGTCGGGCAGGATTTCGGGCAGCTCGTGGTGGTCGGTAACGATAACGTACGCGCCCTGTTCTTTGATGTATTCTACTTCTTTATAGTTGGAAATACCGCAGTCGACGGTGATGAATAAATCGGGCAGACATTCGTCGAAAATTTTATCGATAGCGCCCACGCTCAGACCGTAGCCCTCGCTGCGTTCGGGAACGTACACGGCGGGTTGAATGCCAAAGGCCTGAAGCGCATAGTACATAACCGAGCTGGCGCAAATGCCGTCGGCATCGTAATCGCCGAATACGGCGACGTTCCACCCCTCGGCTTTGGCTTGCTGTAAGAGCGCCACGGCTTCCCGCATGCCCTGCATACAGTAGGGAGAAAGGAAGTTTTTCTGAGAAGGTGTAAGGAATTTTTTAATTTTTTCCGGAGTATCCACGCCACGGGCGCACAAAAGCTTGACCACGGTTTCCGTTAAGGAGAGCTCCTTGGCCAAGCGACGAACGTTTTGCAGTTGTTCGGCGTTAAATTGATACTCGCAGGTTAGTTTTTTCATATACTCGATATTTTTTTCGGTTTTGTTTGAATACGGTTTATTTTATTGAAAACGAAAAGGCGGTATTGTACTCTACCGCCTTTTTTGTAAACAGAAGGTTAGTCTTTTTTTGCGCTTCTCTTCTTTGCGCGTTCTTCTTCGGCTTGCTTGTTGGCAAGGCGTACTTTTTCTTCGCCGGCTGCCTTCATGTTTTCACCCTGTACCTTGAATACGGTGACCAAGGAAGGAGCGAGGCATACGCCCGAGAAGGTGCTTGCCAAAACGCCCAGGATAACGGGCAGAGCAAACGCACGAACGGCTGCGCCGCCAAAAATTGCCAAGAGAACAAAGAATACTACGGCACAGATACCCAACAGTGCGATGCGCTTATAGGTTTGCGAAGCTGCCTGTTCCATAGCTTCGGTTACGGGCATGGCTTGGTATTCTTCGGTCTTGAAGAGGTTTCTCATTCTATTGAAAGATACGGTGGAAACCAAGACGGAATACAAAACTGCAAAGACTGCCGCCGTTGCCAAGGCGGTGGTAACGGGAATGCGCAAAATGCAAGTAAGCGACAACATAACAGCCAAATCGGCAATGCCGCAAATCAATGCTGCCAAGCCCATGGAGAAACGGTAACGCACGGCGATGTAGACGAATGCAATAACCAAAGCCACACCGACGGAGATTGCCGCACGCCAAATGTAATCGTAAGCATAGTTTACTACGTTGGTGCTTACGGTACGGCTGTAAATGCCGAACTTCAAGGTGTTATTTTCGCCGAGAGCGGATATAATATCGTCGCCCAAAGCAATCAAGGTTGCGTTTTCGGTTTCAGGAGCAAAGGTATATTCGATTTTGCCGCCCATTTCGTTTTGCGATACGGCATAGTCGATGAAGGAAAGTTTTGCATCCTTGATTTCCTGTGCGCAGAGCTCGTGCAAGTCGTCTTGCATGCCCTCTTCGGAGTTGACGAACGCATCGTGCGTGATGACGAGCGATTTGCTGTCTGCAATGGAAGCGTCGGGATTAAAGCCCAGAACGAAGAATAAAATCAAACCTGCGATCAATAAAACAACGGGAATAGCCAACCAGATGAGAACTTTATCTGTGATTTTAAAGGAATTAGTCTTGGTCATCGTCGCTTACCTCCCTTTTAAAGCCGTAGAAATTAGGTTGTTGACTGCGAACCACCAAGCCTCTGGTGATGTACGCATAGTAACGGGTCAAGAGCAAGGTGGCAATACCGCTGGTCAAAGCACCCAAGAGGAATACGAAGGAGAACACTGCCATTTCGCCGATGCTGATGAAGTAGAGCACGAAAGCGATAGCAAAGAGCAGGATATGCGTATCCAATACGGGAGCCAAGGAACTCTTGTAGCCCGCTTTGATTGCCGACGTAAGGGTTTTACCCGTGTTGAATCCCTTGCGGATATTTTCAAAGATATATGCGTTGACAAGCGAGAGCAAAATTGCAGTGATTGCAACGGCGAATACGCTGCTTGCATTGAGAAGCATGCCGGGCAAGAACGCTACGAACATAATCATGCAGATGAGGAAGGACAGCAACGCGTAAGCGTGTGCCAAGCCCAAGCCCTTATAGCGCACGATGAAGAATGCAATGGAGCCCAAAACAAGGAGTGCAAAGATGATGTAGATTGCCATCATAGCGCCTGCGCCCGAGCCTACCGTGTAGTCGACGGTTTGGCTGACGGTGAACTTCAGGTCGATTGCGCCCTGTTCGATACAGGAATCCATGACGATGGTCAGGTTTTCCGCACCGTCTACCGTGAGAGTTTCGCTGACGGGGATGTAGACGGTATCTCCGTCAAAGCCTTCCTTTTGCGTGCTGAGGTCCAGAGCGATGACTTCGTTTTCACCGACGTAGAAGTAAACTTTAGGGTCGGTTTCATTGTCCTTCATCGTATTGGTGATGTTGTAGAAATCCTCTCTGCCGAGCTTGGTAAAATCTACTTGCACGACGCCGGCGCCGAGAGTGGTGCTGGAAGCTACGTTTTTAACGTATTTGGTAATATCTTCGTTGCCGATACCACCCCACCAAGGCGTGTTGGAGACGTCAGCGCTCGCACGCAAGCTGATGTTGCCGGTATAGCCCATCTGCTCGAACAGCGTGTCCACGTCGGTTGCCGTATAGGGAACTTTTACCTGAACGGTAAAGTCGTCCTTTTTGGAAACCTGCAGGAAAGAGAAGTTCTTTTTATCAAAACGCTTTGCCATAATTTGTACGGCTTTGCCGAATTCTTCAACGAACTCCTCGTTTAAAACGAATGCGTCGTCCTCTGCAAAGCAAACTTCATTCTTTTCAAGATAAATAGCTGCGTCGGTTACGCCCTTGATTACGTCCTCGCCAAAGTTTGCGGTGGTATACGCAACGTACTTGCCGACGTAGTCCTCGTAATTTTTAAGCGCCGTGTCGGCGTCTCTGGAAGAGCCGGCGGTGTAGGTTGCCTTCAACGCTTGCACCGTGTCACCGGTAGCGCCCGCTGCTTTCAGTTCGTCGATGGCGTTGGTTTCATAATATTTCGCCTGCGTGTTGTAATCCTGTGCGGAAACGATGCCCTCCGGATAGTAAACAGCCGAATAGCCGCCGCCCAGGTCAGAACCGTAATTGATAACGCTTACAACGGAGTTGTACTTTGTCCAAAGTCCGTTCACACGGAAGGGAATGGTAAATTCGGGTACAACGCACATTAAGCTTAACACAACGATTACGACGGTGAGCAATGTTGTCATTATCACCGATTTAGTCTTGCTCATGATTGCCTCCTGATTTTAAAAAATATGATAAAAGCCGATTATGCGATTTTATACACTTAATCATTATATATAATCCAACGCATTTCGTCAAGTCGAAATGAATTGGAATTGAAATTTTTTTGCCTATCTTTTACAAAAAAATCCGTTTGCTTTCAAAAAGATGCATAAAGCGTTTGAGAAAAAAGTTGTTCAATAATTATTTTTGAAGGGTTTTTTTGACCGCCAAGGCGTGCATGGCGCATTCGATACGCTTTTTCATCATTTCACAGGTCATTTCGTAGGGCTTTTCTATATCCCCGTTGAAATGATAGTTGTTGGCGCTGCAGCCGCCCGAACAGATGAATTTCGCAAAGCAGTCGTTGCACTTTTCACGGGTGAACAGACAGGAATTTTTGAATTTTTCCCGAATATCCTGCCGTTCGATGCTCGTATACACGCTGCCCATTTTAAAATTTTTATCCCCTGCAAACTGATGACAGGGATAGATGTCGCCGTTGGGGGTAACCGAGAAATATTCGTTGCCCGCGCCGCAGGCGCTCACCCGCTTGGAAAGACAGGGGCCGCCCTCCAAATCGATATTGAAATGGAAGAAATTGAAGCCCTTTCCCTCGGCGTAACGCTTTAAATACTCGTCGCAAAGCTTTTCATACTCTGCGTTGAGTTGCGGCAGGTGCTCCTCTTTGAGCTGTAAATCCTCTAATTCGGTGACGACGGGCTCCATGGAAATGCTGTCCATGCCCTGATCGGCAATGAATAGCACGTCCTTGGAAAAATCGAGATTTTTGGCCGTGAACGTACCGCGAACGTAATAGCTCTTATCCCCCCGCAGAGAGATGAACTTTTGAATTTTGGGCAGAACGGCGTCGAACGTACCCTTGCCGTTGGTGCTTTTACGAACGGCGTCGTGCACCTCTTTTCTGCCGTCTAAGGAGAGAACGACGTTCTCCATCTCGGCGTTGAAAAATTCAATAACCTCGTCGGTTAAAAGCAAGCCGTTGGTCGTGGTGGTGAATAAAAACTTCTTGCCGCACTCGGCGCCACGGGCTCTGGCGTACGCCACCGTCTGTTTGACGACCTCAAAATTCATCAGGGGCTCGCCGCCGAAAAAGTCGACCTCCAGAACCTTTCTCTTTCCGCTGTTTTCGAGCAGAAAATCAATGGCTTTTTTTGCCGTTTCCAAGGACATACTCTCCCGCACGGAGTGGTATGCGCCCTCGTCGGCAAAGCAATAACGGCAACGGAAGTTACAGTCGTGACAGACGTGCAGACAGAGCGCCTTGACCTCGTTACTCTTGACCGGACGGGCCTTGGTTTCTTCGCCGTATAAAAGCCCTTGGTCCTTGAGCGCTTGTACGTCGGACAGAATTTCTTTCATCTGCGCGTCGGTGATATGGGTAACGTCCACCTCTTTATCGGACAGACTCTTTAAGTACGCCGCCGTGGCGGGGTCGCATTCGTGCAGAGCGGAAGAACCCGTATCAAAAATATAATTTTTGTCTTGATATGTGAAAACGTGAATCATAGCTGGAATGAATGATGAAAGTATATCGGGCGCAAAAGGATAAACGCCAAATCAAGGAGTAGCGAAAGCGCCACTCCCTGAAGGACTGTTATGTAGATTGCACTCCGAATAAACGAAGCGAACGGAAAAAAATTACTTTTCGATTTTTTCTACGTTCTGTTCTCTGGTGATGCGTTCGCAGGACTGATTGCCTACGGTACAGCTGGTTTTGCAAGCCGATTGGCAGGTGCTTCTGCATTCGCCGCAAGCGGTTACTTTTCTTTCAACGGGTTTTGCAACGGTTTTAATCATGATAGATTTCTCCTGAATTTATAAATTAATAAATCTATTATATAACACGCTTAAAAAAATTGCAAGTGTTTTTTGTAAATTCCTGCTTTATTTATAAACACTTATTTATGCAGATTGACCGCTACGACGCCCGAAATGCCCCCCGCAATCGCACCAAAGAGCAGTTCCAAGGCAAACGTGGGTGTGAATTGCAGCGCTCCGCCGATAAAAGAAAAGAGTAAAAAGCTGAAAAAGACCGAAAAAAGTCCGACAACCGCGCCTTTTATCAACCCTCGGCTGTCCCCCAGCCCCACGATACAGCCCAACAGGATTGCCGCCGCTTTGATGACCTGATTGACGGGTGTGATGACGGTGGAAGGCAACGACGCCAGACTGATGACGAAGGCAAACACCAATACCGCCGCCAGACAGAAAAATACGGCAATGACGATGGATTTTACAAGCTCCAAAACAACGCCGATCGCCCCGTTATTGAAATCCATGATAAAAAAATACCTCCGCTGTGGATTTTTTACTATCCTATGCGGAGGGAATTTTTATTATTCTGTTTTTTGCCTATTGCTCGGATTTTTCTTGGCTGTTTTGCGCGCTATCCGCCGTTTCGGGCTTTTCTGCCTTGGCTTCGGTCTTCACTTCTGCCTTGGCGTCCGTTTGGTAAATGGCTTGCTTATCAAACTTGATGTAGGATTTGCCGTTCAATTCGTTGCCCGTTTCCAAAACGAAGGTGTTTTCCTCTTCGTTGACCTCCACCACGATGCCGCATACGCCGCCGATGGTCTTTACCTTATTGCCCGGGCGAACGGCGTTCATAATGGCTTGCTGTTCCTCTTGCTTTTTTTTGTTGCTGCGGCTGGAAAAAATCATCATGACAACGAAGCCCACGAGCAATACGCCGATTAAGATATAGCTCGTAAAATCGCCACCTTCGGGGGCGCCGCCGCTGAGAATACTGAAAAGAAATTGCATATTTTTTTACTCCAAATTTATTTTTTATATTTTACATCTATAATAATATCCCTTTTACCCGCCTTTGGCAAGTAATTCTTTGGCGCAATTTGTCAATTTTTACCTTTTACACTAAAAATTACTGTGTGCTGCCGTTATATTTACGGTAAAACTCCTTGGCAAACTCCCGCACGTAGCCGCCCAAAATGGCGCCGCGCATTCCCTTCATCAATTTATGCAGGAAGGTAATGTTGTGAATGCTTAGGAGCATGCCCGAGAGCATTTCCCCCGTATTGACCAGATGGCGCAGGTATGCCTTGGTGTAATGCCGACAGCAATAGCAGTCGCACTCCTCGTCCAAGGGGGTAAAATCCGCCTTATATCTGCCGTTTCTCACCACCACTTTGCCCTTGGAAGTCATTGCCGTGCCGTTGCGCGCAATGCGGGTTGCCAGCACGCAGTCGAACATGTCGATCCCGCGCATGGTGCCCTCTATCAGGCAATCGGGCGAGCCCACGCCCATGAGGTAACGGGGAATATCCGTGGGCAGCTTGGACTGTAAAAAGTCTAAAAGCGAATACATAACGTCCTTGGGTTCCCCCACCGACAGTCCGCCGATGGCGATGCCGTGCTTGGCGTACGGGATACAGCGAGCTAAGCTTTCTGCCCGTAAATCCTCGTACATATTGCCCTGTACGATGGGAAACAGCGCCTGCTTGGGGTCGGTGTGGTATGCGGCGCATCGCTCCAGCCAACGGGAAGTGCGTTCCATGGCAAGCTTTGCCTGCTCGTGCGTGTAGCCGTATTCGCTGCATTGGTCGAATGCCATGATGATATCCGCGCCCAGATTTTCCTCTACCTGCATGGCTTTTTCGGGCGTGAAGAAATGCTTGGAGCCGTCGACGTTTGAGGAAAACCACACGCCGTCGTCGGTGATTTTGTTCAAATCGGCAAGCGAGAACACCTGAAAGCCGCCGCTGTCCGTTAAAATGGGCTTGTTCCAATTCATAAATTTATGCAGCCCGCCCGCCGCTTTGATGAGCTCGTCACCGGGGCGCATATACAGATGATAGGTGTTGGACAGAATGATTTGCGAGCCGACCTCGTGTAAATCTCTGGGCAGCATGCCCTTGACGGTTGCCTGCGTGCCGACGGGCATATAAACGGGCGTTTCAATATCGCCGTGCGGCGTGTGCAGCACGCCCGCTCTGGCGCCCGTATCGGGGTCGGTTTTTATAAGTTCAAAGGAAAAAAATTGGTTATTCATACAGAATTTCAACTCCCTTGGGAAGAATTTTCGTTGAGTTTTATATCGTAATATTCCTCTAACCATTCTTGCAATAAATCAAAACTGCAAGGCCCCATGTCCAGGACGAAGCGGTGAAAATCGACGGGGTCGAAATTGTCGCCCTCTCTGCCGTACGCATACGCACGCAGGGTGTCCATGAGCATATTTCCCACGCCGTAGGAGAGGTATACCCCCGGCATCTTCAAGACCGACTCGTACACCGCCGTTGCCATTTCCAGATCGGGCGCCCAATAGGGTGAAAAGGTCATTAAATCCTCCGCATCCATGCCGTAATAATGCACGGCGATGTCTGCCATGGCGTACAACGCATAGGAAAAGGACGTGTTGGATTGGTTGAGCTGGGTGAAAGCAACGTCGTATTTGGGATATTCGTACATGGTTTCAGCACAGTTACTGGCGTACACCGCCCAACCCTCGGTATAACCCAAGAAGGAGAATAATTGCCGGACGGGGTCAGGATTGTTGGACAGGAAGTATACGTTTTGATACAGATGCCCCGGATAGCCCTCGTGCGCAAGCGTGTTCATTAAATTTTTTTCGTCCGTGGAAAAACCGTTGACGGTGATGGCGCCCTCGGTGTAGTTGTCGATGGGCGGCACCTTGTAATAGGCCAATACGCTGGGCATGGTGTTGGCGATGGATTCGGAGAGATATTTGACGGTATACGTGGTATTTTCAATGGCAGGGAACTGCTCGGTGAGGCGGGTGGAGAACTGGTCTAAAATCTGCGTAACGTCGGTCATGGGTTGCGCCTCGCCCTGCAACCAAGCCTGATATTCGTTGGGGTTGAACTGCGCCAGGAGCGAAAGAACAAATACGTGTGCAGAGATGAAAGACTGTAATTGGACATACATCTCGTCAATTGGAGCGCCGCAGCTCGTTTGGGCCTTGAAGAGCGTTTCGTAATATTCTTCTCCGCCCTCGTACGAACAGAGCGCGCCGTTTTGATTGCCTCTGCCCTCGAATGCGGAGAGCTTTTGCTCGGTTTGCTCGTAGGCGGGAAAGAGTCCGTTCAATACCAGATTTCGATTTTGCGCCTTATATTCTGCCCGTTCGGTGGCGGTTAAGCCCTCGAATGCGTCTATTTTTTCATTGAACGAGGTGATAAAACAGCTGTCCTCGCCCTCGCCGTATACCTGGGCAAACTGTCCCTGTACTTCCACTAAAAGCGCATCAGACATGCCGTAGCCGTCCGCCACACGCACCTCTTCCCACTCGTAGAGATATTCGAAATACGCGGGCATTTGCTCAATCATATCCAGGTAATCCTCTATATCCTGCCGAACGAAAAATTCGTACTCGGTGGCAAGGGTAATGAGATTGGTCTGTATGCCCGAGGAATAGTCGAAATAGGACATTAGGTTGGGCGTATCGTCGTTTAGGGCGTCGTTTAAGTCCTCGTGCATGATGCGGTAGGTGAGCTGATTTTCCCGGGAGAGTAAATTATAGTTCATCTCACTCAGTTCCTCGAGCGTTTGCTCAAAATTGAGCGAGGATGTGGCGAATAAATCCATGGCGGGACGGGTGATGCCGTACTGATCCAAATCCTTTACCACACGGTGCAGAGAGAGCATATCGTTTTGATAGGCTTCACGGAAAACCCGTGCGGTGAACGCAGTGAATTTTTCATTCTCTGCCCTGTCGCCCTCGTGCCAAAAAATTTGTGGACTCGCATCCGGGGGCGTTTGCCCCCCCGAGGACGAGCTGTTGCCGCCGAAATGACAGGCGGTGAAGACAAACAGCAGGCAAAACGACAATAAAATTGTGAACAGTTTTTTTATAGCTTTCATTGTTTTCCTGAATATTTTGCTTTCAAAAAAATTGATTGTCCGTATGCACGGTTAATAACACGCTTATTTATACAATCAGCGTTGCGTCGCCAAAGGAGAAGAAACGGTAATTCTCTTTTACCGCCGTTTGGTACACGTTTAAAATTTCCTCTCTGCCCGTCAGGCAAGCAACCAGCATAATCAGCGTGCTTTCGGGCAGGTGAAAATTGGTGATGAGCGCGTCCACACACTTCATTTGATAGGGCGGGTATAGGAAAATTTGCGTATTTCCGCTGCACGGGCGCACCATGCCCGCACCGTCCGCCACCGTTTCAAGCGTGCGCACCGAGGTGGTGCCCACGGCGATTACCCGTCTGCCCTCGCTCTTTGCGCTATTGATGAGCGCGGCGGCTTCTTGGGAAATTTCATAGTATTCCGAGTGCATTTTATGCTCGGTGATAATTTCTTCCTTGACGGGACGGAAGGTGCCCAATCCCACGTGCAACAGCACCTCGGCAATCTGCACGCCCTTGGCTTTGATGCGTTCGAGCAGCGCTTGCGTGAAGTGCAGCCCCGCCGTGGGTGCGGCGGCAGAGCCGTCGGTTTTGGAATAGACGGTGTTGTAGCGCTGTTGGTTTTCAAGCTTCTCTTTAATATAGGGCGGCAAGGGCATGGTACCCACCTTTTGCAGAATTTCCTCAAACACACCCTCGTAGGAAAACTCGATGATGCGTTCGCCGCTGTCGGTGATATCCTTGACCGTAAAGGAGAGAGCCTCGTTAACGGTGAACTTTGCGCCGATTTTGCCCTTTTTGCCCGGCTTCATCAACACTTCCCAGGTATGAATGTCGTACCGCTTTAACAGCAACACCTCCACCGCGCCGCCGTGGGCGGTTTGGGCGTACATACGGGCGGGCAGTACCCGCGTTTTATTGACCACGAGTAAATCGCCCTCGCGCAGATAATCGATGATATCCGTAAAGATTTTATGCTCGATTTGCTTATTTTTTCTATCGTACACCAAGAGCCTGGACGAATCTCTCGGCTCGGCAGGCGTTTGGGCGATTTGGCTTTCAGGCAAATCGTAATAAAAATCGCTCTTTTTATACTGTACTTTATTTTCCATAGCGTTTGTGTCGGTGCGTTGCCGTTATTCCTTCCAATCGTCGAAAATGGACATGTTTTTGACGGTTTTTTCAGACATGGGTATGCCCAAATGTGCGTAACCGCCCTTCAACAGCGTTCTGCCTCGGGGGGTGCGGGCGATAAAACCCAGCTGTAAAAGATAGGGCTCGTAGACGTCCTCGATGGTGTTGGTGTCCTCGTTGATGGTCGCCGCCAGGGTATCCAGACCCACGGGACCGCCGTTGAATTTTTGTGCCATTGCCGTCAAGAGCGTTCTGTCCGTGCCGTCCAGCCCCAGCTCGTCGATATCCAGCTGCTGCAGGGCGTAGCGCGCGTCGTTGAGCGTAACCTCACGGTTGCCCTGTACGGCGGAAAAATCACGCACGCGCTTTAAAAGACGGTTGGCGATACGGGGAGTACCGCGGCTGCGGCCGGCAATTTCCATTGCCGCCTTGGGCTGAATTTCAATGCCCAGCGCACGGGCGGAACGGGTGACGATTTTACCCAATTCCTCGCTTGTATACATATCCAAACGGGCTAAAATGCCAAATCTGTCCCGCAGTGGCGAGGAGAGATTGCCCGCCTTGGTGGTGGCGCCGATAAGGGTGAATTTTTTGAGCGCAAAGCGGATGTTGCGCGCCGAGGGTCCCTTGCCCACGATGATGTCGAGCGCATAGTCCTCCATGGCGGAGTATAAAATTTCTTCCACCGAACGGTTGAGGCGATGAATTTCGTCGATGAACAGCACGTCGCCCTCGCCGAGGTTGGTTAAAATGGCGGCTAAATCGCCGCTGCGCTCGATGGCGGGACCGCTGGTAATTTTAATTTGCGTGCCCATTTCACTTGCGATGATGTGCGCCAGCGTGGTTTTGCCCAGCCCCGGGGGGCCGTACAGCAGAATGTGGTCGAGCGCCTCGCCCCGACCCTTGGCGGCGGCGATGTATACGCTCAAATTGTCCTTGACCTTTTGCTGACCGACGTAATCTGCCATGACCTTGGGGCGCAGGACGTTTTCTTCCATATCCTCTAATCCCTTGGTGCTTTGCACCAAACGGCCGTCGTCATATTCGTAATCGCTTTCGTATTCGTTTTCGTAATCGTCAAACATACCTTTATCTTCTCCGCATTTTTTGCGTTACATACCGCTGAGCGCCAAACGAATGACGTCCTCTACGCTTTCAGCGCCTGCTTCACGGGCCTTTTTAACCGCCGTCAGGCACTCGTTACGGGTAAAGCCCAGACCTAAAAGCGCTGCAACGGCTTCCTCGTCCGTCTTGGACATGGGTGCGCTCTTTACCGCTTTGGTTGTATTTTGTCCGTCGGCAGAAAGCAGTTCTTCCGCCGACACCTTGCCGTGCAGCTCGAGAACGATTTTTTCCGCCGTTTTTTTACCCAAGCCCTTGACCCGACTGAGCCGTTTTACGTCGGCGGTGGCGATGCAGGAGGCTACCTCGTCCGCCGTCATGCCGTTCAAAATGCCGATGGCGAGCTTAGGGCCCACGCCCGATACCGAAATGAGGTCTAAAAACACCTGTTTTTCCGAGAGGGAAACAAAACCGTAGAGCGTGAAGCCGTCCTCCTTGACCTGTAAATAGGTATAGAGCTCAACCTCCCGACGGGTGTTTTGCACGGCGGAAAACGCCGCACCCGAGCAAAAGACCTCGTAGCCGACGCCGTTGTTTTCAATGATGACGCTTTCGGTTGTAACGGCAAGCACGTTGCCACGCAAATAGGCTATCATAAATTCTCCTTATTGAACGACGAGATTGCCGCCGCCGTATTCTTTCCCTTTCTTCTGGTCATATTTTCCACAGCGAACATACCGCCAAAGCGCGCCGTATGCGCATGACAGAGCGCCACAGCCAAGGCGTCTGCCGCATCGTCGGGCTTTGGCAGGTTTTTCAGGCGCAGAATGGACGCAACGACGTGCTGCATCTGCTGTTTATCCGCCCTGCCGTAGCCGGTCAACGCCTGTTTTATCTGCATGGGGGTATATTCAAACAGCCTGCCGCATTGCTTGGTGCAGGTGAGCAGGATTACCCCTCTCGCTTGCGCCACGGCGATGCCCGTGGTGATATTTTTGGTAAAGAACAGCTCTTCCACCGCCACTTCCTGCGGGGAATATTTATTCAAAATACGGCTCAGTCCCTCTTCCAGCATGGCAAGACGGACGGGCAGGCTTTCGTCCTTGGGCGTTACGACCACGCCGTAATCGAGCGCAACCGTGTTGCCGTTTTGCAGTTTTTCCACGACGCCGTAGCCCATTGTGGCAATTCCGGGGTCAATTCCCAAAATAATCAAAAAAGAATCCTCAAATAACTTGATAAATATTAAAAAAAATAGTAAAATATCCATATATATTTTACCCGAATGGGACAAATAAGTCAAGAATTTACGGAGATATGTTTATGAAATTATGGGAAGGTAGATTTGCACAGGGCACGGCGCAGGACGCCGACGCCTTTAACGAATGCCTATCGTTCGATAAAAAACTGTATAAGCAGGACATTCAAGGCTCTTTGGCGCACGCCTTTATGCTGGGCGAGTGCGGCATCATTACCAAGGAAGAGAGCAACCTCATTCAGGAGGGCTTGCGCTCGGTGTTAAACGATATTGAAAACGGCACGCTCGCCGTAGAGGGGTATGAGGACATTCACTCCTTCGTGGAGAGCAATCTGGTTAAGCGCATTGGGGATACGGGCAAGAAACTGCACACCGCGCGCTCGAGAAACGACCAGGTAGCCACCGATTTCAGACTGTATATCATGGACTCCATTGAACGGGTCAAAGCCGCCCTCGTGCGGATGATTGAAGTGCTTTTGCAAAAGAGCAAGGACGCCGTGGACTATATCATGCCCGGGTATACGCATCTGAGAAAGGCGCAGCCCATCAACGGCGGACAGTTCTTCAACGCTTACAGCGAGATGTTTTTGCGAGATTTGGAACGGCTTTCCGACTGCAAAAAGCGCACCTCGGTGATGCCGCTCGGCAGCGGCGCGTTGGCGGGAACGAGCTACCCCATCAACCGTGAAATTACGCGTGAAAAGCTGGGCTTTTCGCGCATTTCGCAAAACTCGCTCGACGCCGTTTCGGACAGAGATTTCGTGGCGGAATACCTCTTTGATTTGAGCATGATTTCCACCCACCTCTCCCGTCTTTGCGAGGATACCATTTTATACACCGCCACCGAGTTCGGCTTCTGGGAAATGCCCGATGCCTACTCCACCGGCTCGTCCATTATGCCGCAGAAGAAAAACCCCGACATTTCCGAATTGGTGCGCGGCAAAACGGGCAGAGTGTACGGACATTTGATGGGTATTTTAACCGTAATCAAGGGCATACCCCTGGCGTATAACAAGGATTTGCAGGAAGACAAGGAAGGCGTGTTCGATGCCGAAAAAACCGTTTTGGACTGCCTGACTATTTACGCCAATATGCTCAGCGCCATTACCTTAAACACCGAACGCATGGCGGTTGCCGCCGAAGAGGACTTCACCTGTGCCACCGACGTTGCCGATTATCTGGCGAAAAAGGGCTTGCCTTTCCGCACGGCGCACGGGGTTACGGGTAAATTGGTGCGCTACTGCCTGGACAACCAAACCACGTTGGACAAGGTACCCATGACCGTATACAAAGACATGCACGAGTTGTTTGACGAGGATATTTTGCGCATTGTAAAAGCCCCCCATTCCGCCGACGAGAGAAACAGCGTGGGCGGCAGCTCCAAGCAAATGGCGCAAAACGGCATTGCCTCTATTGAAGAGCGCCTTGCCCTTTTGAAATAATTGAATACAACGATAAATAAAAAATCCCTTTCGGCTGAAAGGGATTTTTTTGTTGACAAGGAAGGATTACCGTTCTTCACGGATTGTGCGCTTCAAGCTCTTACGCATGCCACCGTAGAAGAAGAGTACGAATACCGCGAGCGCTGCCGCCGCCGCAAAGGATACCACTGCCGCCGAAGAGAAGGTGACGGACAGAGGGTTTAACGCGGCGGTGATTTGCGCAACCGTTTCCGCACCGAGCACGTCGGTGAGGAATGCGGGCGACGATTTAAAGAGCCACATGACGAGCGTGGGAATGCCCTGAAGCACCAAGAAGGGCAGCCAGCCCAAGAGAATGGGCAGCTTCACCTTGATGGAATTGTCCTTGGAGAAGAACTTAAAGACAATTTTGATAACTAAATACGCCCAAGTGAAGAAGGTAAATAAAAGCGCGTAGGAAACGTATTTCATGCCCTGTGCAATACCCTGTGCGGCATCTTCGGGAATTTGCTGCTTAATGGCATCACGAACCTGCTGCTTCAACTGTTCGTTGGCGTCCTCTTGGGGTTCTGCCGCATAGGCAGATTGCACTCTTTGGGCGTAGCCGACGCGCATTTCGCTCGCTTGATCTACAGCCGCCGTGTTTTGGCTGTTCAAAAGCTCTAAGAGCAACTGAGCGGTCATATCGTCCATATTGATATTGCCGTCCTCGTCGGCGCATAAAATTGAGGCAAGCACTTCTTGTATATCCTCGTTGAGCTGTTCCTTATCCTCGGGCGAGAGCGCAGCGCCATCAAATTCCGCATAGTCGGAATTGTCGAGCTTTTGGTATACGTCCTCTACGATCTCGGTTACCTTATCGGCAACCGAGCCAACCGTTGCCCCGTCGGCATACATGGAATCCAACAGCTCGTCTGTTTTGTTTTCTATGTACTCGTCAGAAAAACCGACCTCGTTTAAAATGGCTTGCAGCTCTTGGTCGGATTTTTGGTTGCCGCTATCGGCAAATATATCGGCGACCGACTGCTTGACCGATTGCTTGACCATTTCCTTAGACACTTGGGATACAACGCCTTGCGCAATTTCGTTGAGCGTGCCTGAAAGCTGCTCGACAATCTTATCCACCGTACCATCGATAAGATTGGAAACGGCAACGGTCGGGTCGGAATTGAGCAAGGAGAGCACGTCCTTGGTTTGAATTTCAAAGCCGAGGGAGAGGGTTACACCTTCTTCGCCAAGAATTTCCTCAAAATCCATTTCTTCGTCGCTTTCTGCGCCGACTAACTCCTGGAGCATTTGCGCGTTGACGTTGTAGGTGAGCTCGACCTTCCAAAGGGGTAAAACGAAATAAGCACCGATGGAAAGCGCGCAAGCAATGGTGATAAGGATATTGCAAATAAATACGATAAAACGCTTTGCCTGCATATCAATGACCTCCGTATTTTATTAATACTTTATTCATTGTATCATATTCTCTGCGCTCCGTCAATATTTATTGTAAAATTTATAAACCGTTTGATTTGCAAAATATAAAAAATGCTGATATAATATAGAAAAAACCGAGCAAGGAGAAGAAAATTATGTTGAAACACGTTGTTTGCTTTAAAATGGACGGCGAGCAAAGCGCCAAAGAGGCGGTGGAAGTTTTAAAGAGTATGCAGGGCAAGGTGCCCATGCTCAAGGGCTTGGAAGTGGGCTTGGACGTATTGCGTTCGGCGCGCTCCTACGACGTTTATCTGAGCGTATTGTTGGAAGATAGAGCGGCGTTGGACGCCTACCAGAGCGACCCCTATCACTGCGACGTGGTCAAGGTGTTTATGCATAAGCACATGACCGCAAGCGTGGCGGTAGACTTTATTTTGGACTGACCCATGCCTGAAAAGACACTAAAAAATCGGAGAAGCGCGCTTCTCCGATTTTTTTTAATTGATAACAATTTTACTGATTACTTTAAATCCTCATCGGCGATGGCCTTTTCAAAGAGCTCAACCACGGCTTGGTCGGGCTCGCCGGTGGCAAGGGATACGCCGATAGCCGCTGCAAGCGAAACGATAAAGCCGGGCAGAATTTCATAGAGACCGGTGTTGAAGATTACGCTGGTGAAGCCGTAATATTCAAAGTTAAAGAGTACCATCCAGAGCACGGAAACGGCAAAGCCCGCAACGATGCCTGCGGCACAGCCCTTATAGTTAAAGCGCTTCCAATAGAGCGAAAGAATGATGGCGGGGCCGAACGCTGCGCCGAAGATGGACCATGCGGCGGATACGAGGGACATGATGGAGCCGCCCGAAAGTGCGATGAAGAAGGCGACGATGGAAATAACGACAACCACGATGCGGCTGACCCAGACCATTTCCTGATCGCTGGCGTCTTTACGGATTTGCGCCTTGTAAAGGTCGGAAGCAAACGCCGAGGATGCGGCGAGCAGCTGCGAGTCTGCGGTACTCATGGACGCTGCGACGATGGCGGAAATTAAGATACCGCCGATGAACGCGAGCGCACCGAAGGAGAAGATGCCGCGAACGACTTCAACGAACACGAGGTCCTTGGTATCGGCTACCGCACCGCCAAGGTATTCGTGCGCAACCAAGCCGAGAACGGATGCCATAATCAGGATGATGAACGTCCAGATGGAACCGACGATTTGGGATTTTTTCATCTCCTTCTTGTCCTTGATTGCCATGTATCTGACGAGGATATGCGGCATACCTGCATAGCCCAAGCCCCAGGCAAGACCGGTTAAGATGTTTGCAATGCTCTCCCAATCGAACGCGCCGGACGAGAGAAGATTCCAATAATTTTCACTGTTTGCAGCTTCACCCCAGGCAACGAAGCTTTCGGGGAGATTGCCCGTGCCGACGAAAGCAACGGCGATGAGAGGCAAAATAAGTAATGCGCCGAGCATGAGCATGCCCTGTAAAAAGTCCGTCCAGCAAACGGCGCGGAAGCCGCCGAGCGTGGTATACACAAGGATAATCGCCGTGGCGATAATCATACCGACCGTCTTATCAACGAGGCCGCCCGACAAGGTGTTGAAAATGGTGCCGCAAGCCGAAATCGACGAAGCCATATATACGCAATAAGCAACCACGAATACCACAGCGCAGATGATGCGCAAAATGACGTTTTTGGTGCGGAAACGGTTGGTTAAAAACTGAGGAATGGTGATGGAGTCGTCTGCATGTGTGGCGTAGACGCGAAGACGGGGTGCAATGAATACCCAAGCGAGGATGGTGCCCGCAATCAAGCCGACGGAAATCCAGATCTGTCCTACACCTGCGGCATAGATAGCGCCGGGCAAGCCCATCAAACACCACGCGCTCATATCCGAAGCGCCGGCGCTGAGTGCGGATACCCAGCCGTTCATACTCTTACCGCCCAAGAAGTAATCCTTTTCGCTTTCGTTTTTACTCTTTAAAAAGAAGAAAACGCCGATACCGAGCACGGCGATAAAATACAAGATAAACGCCGCAAGTTCAAAATAGTTCATAAACTCTCCTTGATTAGAAAAGAAATTTTGATAAAAATCTTATCTATTATACAATATATTTTAGAAAATTTCAATCCCTTTTTACAAGTTTTTTATTTTTTGTCTGTTTTTGTAAAAAATTCAAGCGCTTTTCAGCAATTTTTTGCGCAATTTATACGTTTGCGCCGTATTTACGGGCGATTTTGGTTGCCGTGCGCAAGCCGTCTGCCGCCGCGCTGGTGATGCCGCCGGCATACCCCGCACCCTCACCGCAGGGGTATACGTTGGGTAGGGTAACACTTTCACCCTGCTCGCCTCGCAAAATACGCACGGGCGAGCTAGTTCTCGATTCCACGCCCGTCAAAAGCGCGTCGGCATGGTCAAAGCCCTTTAAGCGGCTACCCATGTCCGAAATGGACGAGGCAAGCGTTTGCGCAACGTCCAAGGAAAACAGTCCGTTTAAATTGGTATACTTTACGCCGCGTGCGTACGAGGGCAACACCTCGCCCGCGCCGTGAGAGGGACGGTTTTTTAAAAAATCCTCCACCCGTTGCACGGGCGCACGATAATCGCCGCCGCCCAAACGGTAGGCCGCCTGCTCCAATTTACGCTGAAAGGCAATGCCCGCCAAGGGCGCGTCGCTTGCAAAGTCCTCTTTTTTTATCTGCACGATGAGCGCGGCGTTTGCGTTCATTTCGTTGCGCAAATAATTGCTCATGCCGTTGGTGACCACCCCGTATTCCTCGCTGGTTGCCGGCATGACGTACCCACCTGGGCACATGCAGAAGGTAAACGCCGCCCTGTCTTTGACGTGCGACACCAATTTATAGTCGGCAGGCGGAAGCTTGGTATACGCCGAGCCGTACTGCGAAAAGGAGATTTTGCTCTGCAAATGCTCGATGCGTACCCCCACCGAAAATTCCTTTTGTTGCAGGCATACCCCCTTGCTTTCGAGCATTGAGAAGGTATCCCTTGCACTGTGACCGACGGCGAGAACGATATCGTCCGCCTCTATTTTTTCGCCCGTGGAGAGGTGCGCGTTCAGCTTGCCGTCGGGGGTTTTGTTTACGTCGATTAACGCCGTGTGAAAGGCAATTTTCCCGCCTTGGGCGAGGATGTGCCGGCGCATATTCTGAATTACTTTTTTGAGATTGTCGCTGCCGATATGCGGCTTGTTGAGGTATGCAATCTCCTGTGGCGCGCCGAATGCTACGAAAAGGCGCAACACCTCGGCGTTTTCAAGGCTGTTGGTCTGCGTGTTCAGCTTTCCGTCCGAAAACGTGCCCGCGCCGCCCTCGCCGAACTGGACGTTTGATTGGGTGTTGA
>JAFVZP010000039.1 GCA_017508105.1 Clostridia bacterium | reverse complement strand
GATAATTATTTGTGTTTTAGTAAATAAAAGAAGTACAAAAGAATTTATCTTATACAACGATGAATTTGAATTTCTTAATCATAAGTATTCAATCAATCAAATAAGCTCTTGTGAATATTATGTATGTAAATGGTATGCACTACCTATAGCATTTATTTATAAGGAACAAGCAGCTGGTTTAATTACTTTTAAATTAAATACTGGCGAAAAAATTCAATTTAAAATATTCTATAAAGATTATCTAAAATTAAAAAATAAAATTCAAAATATTATTGAAAAATAGCAAATTACTTTCACAAGCAAAAAGGCTTACGGTTGCCCGTAAGCCTTTTGTCTTTGTTGTCTGCTGCGTTTGCGCCAGTCGAAAAATCCGTACAAATCGTTGCATAAAAAAGCGCAGTAGCTGATAATGCTCGGCAATACCCCCGCGCCCTTGAATAGCGCCAACGACCAAAGCACAATTAAAATAATATCGTTCAAAATATAAAACACGGCGTAATATTCACTTCGGCGTATGAGTAGGTATGCGGCAAAAATACTCGTGATAAAGGAGATAGTCGAAACCACCACCTCGGCGGTATTGAGCGCCTTCAATAAAAAATACGCACCCACCGTGCATACGACCACGGCGAGGGCCAGCCACGCCCATTCTGCCTTGGAGATGGTGTTTACCTCTACTTTTCTGGCGTCCTTGGAGGGGTGTTTGAGCCAGGTAACAATCGCCGCCACGTTGGAGGGCAGGGTAAAGCACAGCACTAAAATAAGCTCCCCGTAATACTGCGAGCGGAAGGACAGCCAGGCGTACAGCGATACGAACACCGCGCACAGCCACTGCCCCGCAATCAGCCCCTTGGCGACGAACAGCACGCCCACCACGCCGAAGCAGGACGTGAAAAGGGAGAGAAGATCGCGTTCCTCGCCCAAAAAGAATGCGACGATGACGGCGGTAACGCCAAAAATCAAGAGGAAAATTTCCAGTTTGTTCCAATCTGCGAACAATTTTTTCAACATACCACCCATTATAACAGAGCCGACATAAGAAAGCAAGCAAGTTTTATGCGCTTTTTCTTTTTGCGGCTTTTTCAAAAATATCCACAAGTTTTCAGGCTTGGCGGTATACAATAATGATACAAAGTATTGCCAAACGCCGATAAAGGTGTTATAATAATGCCAGAAAAAATACGGAGGACACTCATATGCAAAATCTCCACTATAAAAAACAAAACGTCTTTTCCCTGGCGGACGAAGCGCAGTTAAAGCGCATCCATGCCTTTGGAGAAAAGTATAAAAACTTTTTAAACTATTCCAAAACCGAGCGCGATTGCGTCAAGCTCTCCATCGCTCTTGCCGAGCGTGCAGGCTATAAGCCCTTCCGTTTCGGCGATAAATTAACCGTGGGCGACAAACGCTATTACAACAACCGCGGCAAGAGCTTATACCTCTTTCAGTTGGGCAAAGAGGATATAGAACGCTGCGGCATCCGCATTCTGGCGGCGCACGTCGATTCTCCCCGCATCGACTTGAAGCAGGCGCCGCTCTATGAAAAGGCCCAAACGGCGTTTTTCAAAACGCACTATTACGGCGGAATTAAAAAATATCAGTGGACGGCGGTGCCCCTGGCGCTGCACGGGGTGGTAACGCTTGCGGACGGCACCCTCAAAGAAATTTGCGTGGGCGAAGAGGAAGCCGACCCCGTATTCTACATCTCCGACCTGTTGCCCCATCTCTCCCAAAAGCAGAACGAGAAAAAGCTTGCCGTCGGCATCGAGGGTGAGGAGCTCAACCTTTGGGTGGGTGGCATGCCCGCAACCAACGGGGAAAACGACAAGGCGAGAGATAGCGTGAAAGAGGGCGTTTTGCGCCTGTTGAACCAAAAATACGGCATGACCGAGCGCGACTTTTTAAGCGCCGAGCTTACCGCCGTACCGGCTTACAAGGCCAAGGACGTGGGCTTTGACGGGGCGTATATTGCCGCCTACGGGCACGACGACAAGGTGTGCGCGTTCCCTGCGCTCATGGCACAGCTGGAGAGTGCAAACACCCACACCACGCTCACCGTGCTTGCCGACAAGGAAGAAATCGGCAGCGAGGGCGTAACGGGCATGCAGAGTATGCTCTTTTGCGACATTTTAGAGGAAATTTGCCTCGCCTTGGGTAAAAACATCCGCGCGGTACGGGCAAGCTCCGCCTGTCTTTCGGCGGACGTTACCTCGGCGTACGATCCCACGTTTGCCGACGCCTTTGAAAAGAACAACGCCGCCCAATGCTCGGCGGGCGTTGCGCTCATGAAGTTTACGGGCGCCAGAGGTAAGAGCGGCGCGTCCGACGCCTCGGGCGAGTTCGTGGCGAAAATCACAAATATTTTAGACGGTGCAGGCGTCGTCTGGCAGGTGAGCGAGCTGGGCAAGGTCGACCTCGGCGGCGGCGGTACGGTGGCAAAATACATTGCGTCCAAAAATATCGACACCTTGGACGTGGGTACCCCCGTTATCTCCATGCACGCGCCTTACGAGCTCATCTCCAAGGGCGATTTATATCACACCTACCTCGCCTTTAAGGCGTTCTATCAATGAGCCGAAAGGGTATAATTTTCGGCAAAAACAGGGCATAATCAATTAATATTTTTTAGAGGTAAAAACATGAAAAGAGCAAAAAAAATCTGTACCTTGCTGGCCGTTTTCATCCTTATCTTAGCGGCGCTGTTTTGCTTCGGCGGCTGTTTCGATAAGAGTAAGGACGGCTTGGACGGCAGAGATTTCGATTTATTTTCTACCTACACCCAGCTTGTCGAGCGAGGGGAGTTTTCGGGCACTTATGCCGAGTTTGTGGCGCAATACTTAAACGTGAACGTGGAATGGAGCGAAAATTCCGCTCTAACCACTGCCATCAATTCTTCCTTGGCGGGCTCGGTCAGTTTGAAAATGGTAGCCGAATACACCCCTTCTACGGGCGGAATTTTAGGCGGACAGGGCGCTAAACAGACCATGGCGTTCTACGGCAGCG
>JAFVZP010000038.1 GCA_017508105.1 Clostridia bacterium | reverse complement strand
ATTCATAAATTTACGAAATATAATGAAATAAACGGGCGGTATTTTTTCAATGCCGCCCGTTTGGTAATTTATAAATTCAAACGAATGATCCATAAACAAAAAACAACCAGAAGGCGAGATTCGAGGCTTTGGCGTTCGCCAAAAACCGCTATGCGGCGCGCAGGGCCCGATTTCGAGTGACTCGACTACAACAAAAAAACAACCAAGAAAAAATTCTTGGTTGTTTTTTTGGCGCAGAAGGCGAGATTCGAACTCGCGCTACCTGTAACAGTACTACTCCCTTAGCAGGGGAGCCCCTTGAGTCTCTTGGGTACTTCTGCAACGGCTCCTGTTTGCTTTCATTCAAAAGCTATATTACTATAGCATAAAAAATCAAAATTGTCAAAGTATATCTTCGCAAAAAAGAAAAAAAATTATAAATTTTTATTTACCCCTTGCAAGTTTGCTTTTTTTGTGCTACAATGAAACCATAGGAGGCGCAATGTATGAATATTTGGCATGACATTGATAAATCGAGAATTACCGAAGAGGATTTTGAAGCGCTCATTGAAATTCCCCGTGGCAGCAAAGAGAAATACGAATTGGATAAGGAAACGGGTATGCTCCGCTTGGATAGAATTCTCTACACTTCCACGGTCTACCCTGCGAACTACGGATTTTTACCCCGCACCTTGGCAGACGACGGAGACCCGTTGGACGTATTGGTGCTAGGCAACGCATCCATTTATCCCATGACCTTGGTGCGCTGTTATCCCATCGGGGTCATTAAGATGATAGACAGCGGCAGCTTAGACGAAAAGATTATCGCCATTCCCTTCCAAGACCCTACGTATAACTGTTATCAGGATATCTGGCAGTTGCCCAAGCATATCTTCGAGGAAATGATGCACTTCTTCAAGGTATATAAAAATTTGGAGCATAAGGATACGACGGTAGACCAGATTTGCCACCGTGAAGAGGCGGTAAAAATCATTCGCAAGTGTATCGACCTCTACGAAGAAACCTACGGAGATAACAAGTGAAAAAATTACTCGTCGTCGTGGATATGCAAAACGATTTTATAACCGGCGCTTTGGGCTCTCAGCAGGCAATTGCCGTGCTTCCGTTCGTGCGTCGGGAAATCGCCAAACGCCTTGAGGAAAATTGGGAAATTGCCTATACCCGTGATACCCATGCCCAAGACTACCTCTCAACGCAAGAGGGTAGCCGTCTGCCCGTGGAGCATTGCATTGAGGGCACGTTCGGTTGGGAAATCGTGGAAGATTTATATATTGACGGCGCTAAAGTTTTTGATAAGCCCGTATTCGGCTCCACTGCGCTTGCCGACTACGTTCAAAAGGGCGACTATCAAGAGGTGGAGCTCATCGGCGTCTGCACGGATATTTGCGTCATTTCCAACGCCCTGTTGATCAAGGCGTACGCCCCCGAAACGCGTGTTTTAATCAAAGCCGAGGCTTGCGCAGGGGTAACCCAAGCCAGCCATGAAACGGCGTTAAACGCCATGCGAGCCTGCCAAATCGATATTATTTAATTATAGAAAAACAAGAAAAACGGAGACTTTTTAAAAAGCCTCCGTTTTTCTTACGCCGCTTGGAATATTCTCACGGCTAAGGCAGTCATGTCGTCCTTGGCTCTGCCGCCTGTCCGTCGCACCGCCGTCTTGACGATGTCGTCGGCAAGCGCCTGCGGATTGAGTGGATTGAGCGTCTTCAAATAATCGAACAAATCCGAGGATGAGCCGAACGCGTCGGTCACGCCGTCCGAAAGGAATACCAGGATGTCGTTCTCTTGCAGCTGTACGGAGAGCGTAGTGGGGCGCAAATCCTCTAACATGCCCATGGGCAAGCCCTCGCCCTCCAACACCCGAATGGCGCCCTCGGAGAAGATAAAGCCTAAGGGGGAGCCTATTTTCACCACGTCCGCCCGTCCGCTGTCCAAATCCACCGCCGCAAGGTCGATGCAGGCAAAGCTCTCCTCACGGTTGAACGTCAACAGCTTGTTGACCGTAGAAAGCACGATGCTCCCGGGCATGCCCGCACGGTAAAAGCTTTCCAAAAGGGAGAGTGCGCTCTCGGAAATGCGTCTGGCGTTCTGTCCGCTGCCCATGCCGTCGGAGAGTGCGCATAAAAAATGCTTTTCGTCAATACGAATGACCGAATGGGTATCCCCGCTCTCGCTTTCGCCGTATTTTTTCATGCTCGCCACGCCAAACGCAGCGTCAAAGTTGGGTTTTTTCCGTAAGGTATAACAAAATTTATCGCTCGAAAGCACCAGCTTTTCCCCTGTCAATAGAGGCATGCCCAGCACCTCGCTTGCCGCCTTTACGATTTTTGCGTTTTCGCACTTGCCAAACACCGTGAGGTTGACGGCAATGTTTTCTTCCTCGCCGTAGATTAAAATTTCCGAACACACCACGCCCCGCTTTGCAAGCGCGGCAGACAGCTGTTTTTCCTTCTCGTCATACACGTTCAAGGCTTGGCTCTGCTCCAAGGCGATATTTTTTAACAGCTCGCTGATTCCCTGCGCCTGCGACGCCATCAACCGCCTGCCAGACTGCGCATTCTCCGCCTCTAACATATACTTTCTGTACTCTGCAAGCTGCTGATTCAAGCAAAATAATACCCCGCCCGCATTCACGCAATGGCTGCTCAATAGCGTGGGTAAATCTATTAAATTGACCTTTCCCTTGGCGCATCCTACGTCTATCAGCTTTTCCATGGCTACGTCCACGCCCACTGCTCTGCACTTCTCCGCTTGCGGACAGGCGGCGCACAGCCGTTTTTTTATCTGTTCCCGGATATGCTCCTTTGCGCCCGCATCTCCACCGTTGTGCGCCTCGGTCAGCATTGAAAAGGTATTCTCTATCTGCCGAAATACCCCCGAAAGCGCAAATAGCCTCTCTCCCACCGCCGAGCGGTTGCGGTTGATTGCCACACGGCTCAACTGATTGTCCTTGTAAAACACCAACCGCCGTTCCAGGCGTTTTAAGGTTGCAGAGGGGAGCAATAAAAACGCCACGCACGGCATCAAACAGGCAAGTATTCGCAATAAAATCTCCGTTACGTCGGCGGTATATATGCCGTTTAAAAGCTGTTCGACGGCGTAAACCCCAAACACACTCAACACGCTTGCAATGCGCCCGAACGGCAAAAAGAATAGACCCATGCCCGCGTATAACGCATATATCGCCAATACCGTTATATCCATCTGCACCAGCGCGGGCGGTAGGGCGCATAAAACGGCGAACACCAATGCGCCCGTGCTTTTCGCCACGCCCAAAAATAATAATATCGCAAACAAAGCAAGTGAAAAATAGACGAGCGCTCCGCCGTAATTATACAGCCCTATGCCGATTGTGCACAGGAGAATGGCAATATGTAACAGCTCCTCCCGACTCAAGCGACATCGGTTGAACTTAAACAAAAGAATTCTGATTGCCGACTGAAAAAACAGCCCCAGCAAAAATATTCCCATTCCCACAAGGCATTTTTGCCAAAGTGGGGGCAAGCTACCTAAAATCGGATATGTATTCAAGGGGAATAAAAATACAAAAAAAGCCAAACTCATCAACAGGAACAGGGCGTATACGTAATTATTCTTTCCCCCCAGCCGTCGAAAGATAAAGAATGCCGAAAACAAAAACAGCGTCTGGCAGGCATACACGATAATTTTCTCCAACGAAAATGTAACCCCGCCCGCAAACAGAAAAAACAAACAACCAACGGGCAGGCTCAGCCCGTTGGTCAGCATGGCGTAAAACAGTGGCAAGGCATACGGCTCGCCCTGCCCTCCCACGAACGTGAGCAGCAGCATTGCGCACAACAGTCCTCCGTACAGCATCACGTCGTTTTCTTTAAGTTTCAATTTCTGAAACGTATTCATACGTTCACCTCCAAGGCGTACTATACCTTAAATGCGTTTAAAAACGCCGTCGTGTTTTGTCCTTTCTCATATTTTTTTGTCTGAAAAGAAAAAGGGCATTCTTTTTTGAAACACACCCTTTTATTCTTTCACTTCCGTGGGGAATTTTGAGTGCATTTCATCAAGCGAATGCCTTTTTAAATTTTATATATTGAGTTGGGTTGGCATTATTTCCTCATAGCGAGGTAGACCATGAGCACCGAAATATCCGCCGGGCTGACGCCCGAAATTCTGCCGGCTTGACCGAGGTTCAACGGGCGAATTTGCTCTAATTTTTCCCGTGCTTCCAAGCGTAAGCCCTCGATGGAGAGGTAACAGATATCCTCGGGCAACAGCTTATCCTCTAATTTCTTTGCCCGTTCAATCTGCTCCAAGCCCTGCTTTAAATACCCTTCGTAGCGCACGGCAACCTCTGCCGACTGTAAGATATCCGCAGGGTAGTTCTGTAAAATCCCATACTCCGCCCGCACGTCACGCAGCGGGATATTGCGCCGTAGCATGTCCGCGTAGGAGATGCCCGTCGTCAGCTTTCCATAGCCGTATTTTTCCACAAAGTCGTCGGCGTCCTTGGGGGAAATTCTCTCGTTTAACCGCTGTAAAATTTCCTCGTACTGCGCCTTGCGCTTTAAAAATTTTTGGTAGCGATCCTCACTCACCAAGCCGCACTCATAACCCTTTTCGGTCAAGCGAAAATCGGCGTTATCCTGCCGTAAAAAGATGCGGTGCTCGGCACGGGACGTCATCATGCGGTAGGGCTCGTTGGTGCCCTTGGTCACCAAATCGTCGATGAGTACGCCGATATACGCCTCGTCTCGGCGCAATACCAGCGGCTTTTTGCCCCGCAAGGCGAGCGATGCGTTCAAGCCTGCCACTAAGCCCTGCGCCGCCGCTTCCTCATATCCGCTCGTGCCGTTGATTTGTCCGGCGGTATACAGTCCCTTTACCTTTTTAAACTCCAAGGTGGGCAGCACGTCCAAGGTGTCAATGCAGTCGTACTCAATGGCGTAGGCGTAACGGGTAAACTCGCATTCCTCCAAGCCCACCACCGAGCGGTACATTTTCTCCTGCACGTCGTGCGGCATAGAGGTGGAGAGCCCCTGCACGTACACCTCCGAGGTGTCTGCGCCCTCGGGCTCTAAAAACAGCTGGTGGCGCTCCTTATCCCGAAAACGTACTACCTTGGTTTCGATGGACGGGCAGTATCTCGGACCGGTGGAATTAATGGTGCCGTTGTATAGGGGGGAGCGGTCTAAACTGTCTAAAATCAAGGCATGGGTGCCTTCATTTGTGTACGTCAGGTGACAGACCGCTCTGTTTTCGGGCAGGCGCTCGGTCATAAAAGAGAAGGGGTAGATGTCGGTGTCGCCCTCCTGCACGTCGCATTTTTCAAAATGCACGCTCTTGCCGTCCAATCTTGCGGGCGTACCCGTCTTAAATCGGGTAACCTTATACCCCAGCCGCGCCAGACAGTCGGTGAGGTAGGTTGCCCGTTGAAAGCCGTTGGGCCCGGTCTGTTGGATAAAATCCCCCGTAATGGTTTCGGAGTTTAAATACGTGCCCGTACAGAGAATGATTTTTTTACAGTGAATAACTCCGCCAAAGGCGGTAACCATGCCCGTAACTTCGCCGTTTTCGGTCAGGATATCGGCGACCTCGCCCTGTAAGATGCGCAAATTTTCGGTTTTCTCCAATGTGCGCTTCATTTCGGTGTGATAGGCGTTCTTATCCGACTGCGCGCGCAGCGACTGTACCGCCGCGCCCTTGCCCACGTTGAGCATTCGTAGCTGCAGAGCGGTTTTATCGGCATTCAGGCCCATTTCTCCGCCGAGCGCGTCGATTTCCCGCACCAAATGCCCCTTTGCCGTACCGCCGATGGAAGGGTTGCAGGGCATGAAGGCGATGGCGTCGAGGTTCAAGGTCAATAGGGCGGTCTTAACGCCCGTTCGGGCAAGCGCAAGCGCCGCCTCACAGCCCGCATGACCGGCGCCAACCACCACGGCTTCGTAATTTCCGATTGTAAAAGTTTGTTTTACGATGTTTTCCATATATTTCTACTGAAAAGGGGCGTTTTGCGCCCCCTAAAAAATTTTTTTATTGTTTTAATACGATGTTTTTAATATCGTCCACGTCCTTGGCGATGCGGTCGTTTACCTTGATATATTCGCCAATCTTATTTCTCGAATGAATGATCGTGGCGTGGTCTCTTGAGAGCAGCTTGCCCACGTTTACCAAGGGCAGCGAAAGCATTTCGCACATCAGGTAAGCGCAAATCTGTCTTGCCCGTACCACTTCCTGTTTTTTGTGCTTGCCCAAAAGCTCGGTTTTGGTTACCTTGTAATACGAGCAAACGCTCTTGATAATGGCTTCGGGGGTTACGGTTTCGCTCTCCTCGGGCACCGATTCGTTCAACGCCAATCTTGCAAGCTTTAAGGAAATGGGCTCCTCGTGCAGCTTGCTGGCGAACAGCAGCTTGGTCAGTCTGCCTTCGAGCGTTCTCACGTCCGTACCCGAATCCTTGGCCAAAAATTCCAGAACTTCCTCGGGCAGTACGCATTTCTTTTCCAGCGCCTTGCGCTTTAAAATGGCAATTTTTGTTTCCAAATCGGGCGGTTGAATGTCCGCCGTCAAGCCGCCCTCAAAGCGAGTGCGCAGTCTGTCTTCCAAGGCTGCAATTTCCTTAGGGGAACGGTCGGAAGAGATGATAATTTGCTTATTCTGCGCAAACAACTCGTTAAAGGTATGGAAAAATGCCTCCTGCACGGCAATTTTTTTGGAGATGAACTGAATATCGTCTACCAACAGAACGTCGGCGTTGCGGTAATGCGCGCGGAAGAGCGCGTCCTTATCCCGTCCGCCGTTTTTGGTTACCATGTTGTCGATAACTTCGTTGAGGAATTTTTCGCAGGTAGTGTACAATACTTTAAGCGAGGGCTTTTTCTCCCGGATTTCATTGGCGATGGCGTGCATTAAGTGCGTCTTACCCAAGCCCGTGCTGCCGTAAATGAATAGGGGGTTAAAGGCAACGCCGGGGTTCTCCGCCACGGCCTTTGCCGCCGCAAACACAAACTTATTCGAGGGGCCGGGCACGAAGGAATCGAAGGTAAAGCGCTTGTCGATGGGCAAGGGCTCAAAATGGTCGTCCTCGGCTTGTGCCGCTTCTAAGGTATACACCTCGCTGCCTTCAACCACGAACATAAACCCGTTCAGACCTGCGCCCGATTGTACCACCGCTTCTTTTAGCTGGTCGGCGTATTTCTTCATGAGAATATCCGCCCCCATTTCGGAGACCGTTCTTAAAACGATTTTACGGCTGACGATGTCCACGGGAACGATGGGCTCCACGTACGCGGAATAGGTCATTTGCGGAATGAGTTTTTGCGCCTTTTCGCTTATTTTTTTCCATAAAAAATCGATTTGAGTCTTTTCGGTCATTTTTGCCTCTCAAAAGTTTTGCGTTTTTAAGTAAAGTTTGTTATAATTATAATACAAAATCGCTCGAAAAGAAAGTGTTTTTGCGCTAATTTTTAAGAATATGCAAATAAAAAAATTAACTTTACAAAATTTCAGAAATTATCAGTCGGAGGAGTTTACCTTTTCCTCAGGCTTAAACGTCCTCTTCGGTAAAAACGCACAGGGTAAAACCAACTGCGCCGAGGCGGTCTTTTATCTTTGCACGGGCTCTTCTCTGCGCATTAAGCACGACAGACAGCTCATCTATGCGGGTGCCGACTCCGCCCGTATCTCCGCCCTCTGCGCCAACCGCTACGGCGACGTATTCATCGAGGCGGAAATTTTTGAAAATTCCCGTGAAATTCGCATCAACGGCAATAAAATCAGCAAAAACGCCGAGCTCTTGGGCAACGTCAACAGCATTTTCTTCTCCCCCGGAGAGCTGCGCCTCATTCAGGACGGACCGGACGAACGCCGCCGTTTTTTAAACCTCTCCATCTCCCAGCTCTCCAAGGGCTATTATACCGCGCTCTTGCGCTACAATAAAATTTTAGAACAGCGCAACGCTCTGTTGAAGAACAAGGACGTATCCTTGGTCTTGGAAACTCTGCCCGTCTGGGACGAACAGCTCTGTCTGTACGCCGCACGTATCGCCCAAAAACGCGCCGAATACGTCGCCCGTTTAACGCCGCTGGCGAGCGCCGCGCACGCCTATCTCACCGACGGCAAAGAGCGCTTAACCTTGGGCATGGATAGGACGTATCAAGGTGACGAGGGGGAGCTTGCCGAGAAATTACAACGGGAAATGCGCTCCTCGTACGAAAAGGATTTGCGCCTTGGATTCACCACCGTAGGTCCCCATCGGGACGATTTAAAAATTTTCATTGACGAACGCGAAGCCAAGGGCTACGCCTCGCAGGGACAGGCCCGCACGGCGGCGCTCTCGTTAAAGCTCGCAGAGCTGGAAATTTTCAAGGAACAGGCAGGGGAATACCCCGTGCTCATTCTGGACGACGTCATGAGCGAGCTCGACCTGCCCCGCCGCAAAAAATTGGTTTCCAAGCTGGACGGAATTCAGACGCTCATCACCTGCACGCACGCCGAGCGTGTGCTGTACGGCAAGGACTGCAACAAAATAAAAATTTCCGAGGGGAAAATTCTGTCGTGAGGGCCGATTTACACGTACATTCCGTTTATTCGGACGGCGCTCATTCCCTCGAAGAATTGGCGCTATTCGCCAAGCAAAAGGGCATTCAGCTCATCTCGGTTACCGACCACGACTCGTTCATAGGCGACGGTGAAAAACGCAAGGCGTTTACGGGCATGGGTATCTCCTATCTCACGGGCGTGGAAATTTCCGCCTATCAGGGCAAAACCAAGGTGCATATCACGGGCTACGGCTACGATGCCGCCTCGCCCCTTTGCAAGGCCTATCACGCCGAGCGCGTTCTCGCCGCAGACAAACGGCTGGACGACGTATTGCAAAAGCTGCGCTTTTATAAAAATATCTCTCTGTCTAAGGAGTCGGTTTACCGTCAGTTAAAGGTAAAGGATATTCCCGTGCACACCATGCACGTCGTGCGTGCGCTCGTAGAGGAAGGGCACTTCTCCTCGGTTCAAAAGGCGTTTCAAGCCTGTTTTCTGCCCCATTCACCCACCTATTCCTTCTTGTTCCGTCCAACTCCGCAGCAAGCGATTGATATCATTCATTCTCTCGGCGGCATTGCGTGCATCGCGCATCCCGGGCGCATATCTCTGCCCTTTGCCGAGCGGGAAAAACTGATATATTCACTCCAAGAGCAGGGCGTAGACGGTATAGAATGCGTCTATTCCACGCATACTGCGGAACAAACGGAGTATTTTTCAGATTTGGCGCACAAGCTCAAGCTTTTCATTTCGGGCGGCAGCGATTTTCACGCTAAAAACACCTCCCGTGAAATCGGAAAGCCGTACTTTGAGCCGAGCGAAGGCTTTTTACAAGCCCCCCACGTCCGAAAATAACGCAAAAAATCGTAAGGTAACAGATGCAAAAAACAACGCAAACACACACAAAAAAAATAAAGACGCTTGGGGTATTCTCGGGCGTTTTTTTGTTTTTGGCGTGGTGTATTTTTCCTCTGTGCCCGATAAATGCCAAAGCGCAAGCGCCTTTGCCGGCTTTTGCGAAAGGTCAAAATATAATCCCTTGCCCCGATCTCTCTGCGGCACGGCAAAAAGAAGAGCTTTTATTGAGCCGTTTTACCACTTATTTTGACGGAGAAAATCTGCCCCGCAGTCACAACATTCGCTTGGCGTGTCAGAAGATAAACGGCTGCAAAATAGAGGGCGGGCAGGAGTTTTCCTTCAACCTACGGGTGGGCGCAAGAAGCAAGGAGCGCGGCTTTTTGGATGCCAACGTTATCCTGGAGGGGCAGTTCGTCCCGGGTACGGGCGGCGGGGTGTGTCAGGTAAGCACCACCCTCTTCAATGCCGCCTTGCTTGCAGGCATGGGTATGGTGGAATCGCACGCACACTCCTTGCAGGTGGGCTACGTTTCGCCCTCGCTCGACGCCATGGTTTCCTCGTATAGCGATTTGCGCTTTGTCAATCCCTATCCCACCCCCGTAATGCTGTATATGCGTGCAAATAAGAACAGCGTTACCGCGGAGATATACGGAAAAAATTACGGCTATACCTTTGAAACCGAAAGCATTTGCCTGCTCACCCTTCCGCCTCCGCCGCCGCAGATTATAGAGGGCGAAGAGGACCGTATTTTGCGCTCGGGCAAAAACGGCTTGAAGAGCGAAAGCTATCTGACCTGCTACCGCCACGGCAAGCGCATAAAGAGCGTGCGCATCCGTCGGGATACCTATGCCTTCGTGCAGGGCATCGAGCAAAAAAAGCCCGCGGTGGAAGAAAATCCGTTTTTCGGGCAAAACCAACAATCTTCGCAAGAGCAAAATCCCATAGAAAAGGGCAATTCGTCGGGGAAAGTTACGCAAAACAATTGAAATTTTTTTCCAAAGATGGTATAATTAAAAAAATATAATATTTTTTAAAACCATCAAAAGTGAGGAAAGAAGCATGCTGAAAATTATCATCGACGCCATGGGCGGCGACAACGCCCCCGAGGAAATCGTAAAAGGTGCCGTACAGTCGCTGGAAAAGAGCGATAAATTCTCCCTGATTTTAACGGGCGACGAGCAAAAAATCAATGCGGAGCTCGCCAAATACAAATACGACGCTACGCGCATTGAAATCATGCACTGCACGGACGTCATCGACAATAACGACGTACCCACCAAAGCCATCCGCACAAAGACGGACAGCTCCCTGGTTGTTGCGTTCGACCGCTTGAAAAAGGACCCCGAAGTCGGCGCTCTCATCACCGCAGGCTCCACGGGCGCTACCTTGGCGGGCGGCATCTTCATGGTCGGCAGAATCAAGGGCATTTCCCGTCCGGCGCTCTGTCCGGCGCTCCCCAACGTCAGAGGCACGCAAACGCTCCTTTGCGACTGCGGCGCGAACTTGGAGTGTAAGCCCATGAACTTTGCGCACTTTGCCATCATGGCTTCGGCGTACGCCAAGGCGGCGTTCGGCATTGAAAACCCCAAGGTGGGCTTACTGAACAACGGTGCCGAGGAGCACAAAGGCGACGAAGTGCACCAAGCGGCGTACAAGCTGCTCTCCAAAATGGACTGCATCAACTTTGGCGGCAACGTTGAGGGCAGAGAAATTATGTACAGCGACTTTGACGTCATCGTGTCCGACGGATTCTCGGGTAACGTTGGGCTCAAAGCCATCGAGGGCTGCGGCAAAACCGTGGCGGACGTCCTGAAAAAGGCGGCGTATAAAAACATCTTCTCCATGCTCGGCGCGCTCTGCGCCAAGGGCGTTATCGACGAGTTGAAATCCATGCTCGACTACCATAAATACGGCGGCTCTGTATTTTTAGGACTCAAAAAAATCGTCGTAAAATCGCACGGCTCGTCCAAGGCGAAGACCATCTGCGCCTCGATATTAAAGGCGGCGGATGCGCACGAAAACAATCTCGTCAAGACCATTGAGGACATGCTTTCCACTGTCGATTTACAGGCGGTTGAGGCGGCTTGCAGGGCGGAAAATGAGCACTGATTTGACCTTTTCCCCCGAACAACTTCATGCCGTTGAAAGCATTCTCGGCTATTCCTTCAAGGATAAAAAATTATTGGAGCAATGCTTCACGCTCGCCTCTGCCTCCCGCGTCAATAACGAGCGGTTGGAATTTTTGGGCGATTCGGTCATGCAGTTCGTCGTTTCGGATATTTTATACCGCCGATTGAAGGGCGACGAGGGGGACATGACCGAGCTGCGCAAGGCGTTCGTATCCAACGAGGTGCTTTGGTCGGTTGTCGAGGAGATGGGCTTAAAGCGGTATATACGCTACTCGGGCAAGCAGCAGAATTTAGGGAAAAAACCGGTTGCCAGCCTGTTCGAAGCCATCATCGCCGGCATTTTTTTGGACGGCGGCTTGCGCGCGGCGAAAAAGTTCATCGTTGAAAAGCTCGTCAAGGTGCGTTCGGAAAAATTATTCAAAGCAAAGCTCGCGAAAGAGAAAAACTTTAAGGGCGTTTTGCAGGAATACTTACAGGGCAAGGGGCAGCCCAGAGCCGTTTACCAATTAATCCAAAAGTCCGGTCCCGACCATAGCCCCACGTTTTTGGTGTCGGTGAAAACGCAATCGCACCGGGCGACGGGTACGGGCAACAGCAAAACCGCAGCCGAGCAGGCGGCGGCAAAAAAATTACTTGAAAGCATAAGGCAGGGTAAAACAGAGTGAATTTAAAAGAAATGCAGCTTGTCGGCTTTAAATCGTTTGCCGATAAAACCACAGTTCCCTTCCAGGAGGGCGTAACCTGTATCGTCGGTCCCAACGGTTGCGGCAAGTCCAACGTTGCCGACGCCGTGCGTTGGGTTCTGGGCGAACAGTCGGCTAAGACCCTGCGCGGTTCACACATGCAGGACGTCATCTTCAACGGCACGCAAAAGCGTCGTTCGCTCTCCTTTTGCGAGGTAACGCTCACCTTCGACAATTCGTCCAAGCTCTTTGACATTGATTACGGCGAAGTGGCGATGACCAGACGTCTGTACAGAAGCGGCGAGAGTGAATACCTCTTAAACCGCCAGAATTGCCGTTTGAAGGACATCACCGCCCTATTGCACGGCGTGGGTATCGGCAAAGAGGGCTATTCCATCATCGGTCAGGGCAAGGTGGCGCAAATTATGAACTCCAAGCCCGAGGACAGACGCGCCATCTTTGAAGAAGCCACGGGCATCATGATTCAAAAACAGCGCAAGCAGGAGGTCGAACGCAAGCTCGCCGCATCCGAGGACAACCTCAGCGTGTACAAGCAGCGTATGGCGGAAGCCGAGCGCCAGCTTACGCCCCTCGCCCGTCAAGCCGAAACGGCGCAAAAATACAACGAGTTCGCGGGAGAACTGAAATACCACGAAGTCAACGCCTACATATTCCGCCGTGAAAACGCCGAAACCGAAAAAAGTAAATATACCCGTGAAATGGACCGTTTGAACGATGAAATCAACCGTTTAAACGCCGAAATTTTCAATATTCTATCCCAAAAGGAGCAAAGCCGTTCGCAGTTGGACGAAGCCGACGTGCGGTTATTCAACTTGAACAACCAGCTCTTGCAATACACCGTCGGCAACACCGAAAAGAGCGGTAACGCCAAGCTCTATCAGGAAAAAGCCAACGCCTTTAAGGACAAATTGGAAGGAGCTAAACAGGACGTCCTCGCTTGCGAGAAGCGCATGGAAGAGATAGACCATGCCCTCGTTGAATGCGACAAACGAATTGCTGAAAAAGCAAGCACGACTTCAAGCCGTACAGGCACAAAGCCAAACGCTCTTTGCAAAAATCAGCGAATTGGATAAGCAAATCGCTGTGTTTGAGCAGGACTTCATGCAGGACAGAGTGCGCGAGCTCTCTTCCTTTGAAAATCTCTCGCAGCTCAAAGAAAACATGGGCAGCTTAACCGCCCGTAAGGACGCCGTTGCCGAGCGTATGCAAGAGGTATACGAGGCGATTGATAAGGAGCAAAAGCGCAAAGAGGGCTTGAAGGCCGAGCTTTCGCTCTGCGCCGAAAAGCTGAATAAAATTTCGGCCCTGGTTTCCTCTGCCGATTCGGTTATTTCCGCGCAGAACGCCGTCATTCAAAACGCAAGAGAGCAGTACGATAAAATCAACAGCGATATTTACGCCTGCAACGCAAAAATCGAGAGCGTTCACAACTCTCTGGATTTATACGTCGGTTTAAAAAACCGTTTCGAGGGGTATAAAGATTCCGTTCGCCGTCTGTTGTATGCGGCAAAGAGCAACCCCGAAGTCAACAAACGCATCCGCGGCATGATTGCCGATATCGTTTCGTGCGAAAGCAAATACGAGCTCGCCATTGAAACGCTGTTCGGCGGGGCAATGCAAAACATCGTCACCGCATCCAGCGAGCACGCGCGGGATTTAATCGCGTTTTTAAAGCGCAACAATATCGGCGTGGTAACCTTCTTACCCGTCGAATCCATGCGCCCCAAATACAACTCGCGTGACATTGAGCGCGCGCTCGGTGAGGTAGGCGCTCTCGGGCTTGCCGACCAAATCGTAAAATACGACCAATACTTTGCCCCCGTCATTAAAAATCTCTTGGGCAACACGCTGGTCTGCGACAACAACGACAACGCCGTTAAAATCGCCAAAAAGTACAACCATGCCTTTAAAATCGTCACCTTGGAAGGGGATATCATCGCCACCAGCGGCGCCATGACGGGCGGTTCGAGAAAGAAGGACGCCGGCAACTTGCTGCAAAACGAGCGTATGATCAAGCAGTGCGAGGAGGAAATAGAGTCCAAGAAAAAGGAGCTCTCCCGCCTGCAAACCGCCTTGCAGCAGACGGCAACCGAGCGCACCCAGGCAGAGAAGAAGTTGGAGGAATTGCGCTTACAGTTCCAAAACGCCGCCACCGAGCTCGCCACCGTCAAGCAACAGGAGGCGTCCTTACAGCAGCTCCTCGGCGAAGTGGAAGGTAATATCACTCTCTACCACGGCGTGCTCACTCAGTTAAAGCAAAAGGAAAATTCGCTCACCAGCGAAGCGCAGGCCTCGTCCGAGAGCGAAAAAGTACTCGCCAAAATCCGCAGCGAGGCGAACGAGGAACGGGATAAAAAACGCAAGGCGAGCGATGCGCTCAAAGCCGAGCGCCACACCTTCAACGAGCAGTATACCGCTCTGCAGGTGGAGAAGGTGTCCATCGACGGCGCCATTGAAAGCGAAAAGCAAACGGCTGCCCGTCTGCAAGGCGAAAAAGCCGATTTAACCGCCAACATCCAGGCTCTCCAGCGAGACTGCGTGGAATTTGAAAAGGAAATTGTGCACTGGGAGCGTGAAGCCGAACGGCAGGCGCTCACCAAAGAGGAGCAGGAAATCGTTGCCTCGCTTCGCCAAGCCATCGAGGCTACGGGTGTGGAAAAGCAAAAAATCAACGCCCGTCAGAGTCAATTGGACGAGGAACAAAATTCCCTGCAGGAAAAAATCAACGTATCCACCGCTCGCCGTGGCAAATGCGAGGTCGAGGTGGGCAGAATCGAAACCAACCTCGAAAACCTGCGCCAGCGCATCGTCGAGGCGTACGACATGACCTACGAGGACTGTCTGCCCTTCAAGGACGAAAGCTACGACATCACCGTATCCGCCAACGAAATTTCCAATTTAAAGCGCAAAATCACCTCGCTCGGGCCTATCAACGCCAACGCATTGGAGGACTATGAGCAGCTCAAAACCTATTACGACGAGATGGTCGTACAGCGTGACGACGTGGAAAAAGCCATTCTCGACGCCACCGAGATGCTCAACGAAATCAAAACCAATATGCGTGAACGCTTTGACGAGGGCTTCAACACCATCAACGAAAACTTTATGTATATCTTTAAAGAGCTCTTTGGCGGCGGTAAGGCGGAGTTACAGCTCGACTATACCAACTGTGAAGACCCGCTCGACGCCGGCGTAGAAATCAACGCCTGCCCTCCGGGTAAAAAGCTCACTAAAATCTCCCTGCTCTCGGGCGGCGAACAGGCGTTAACGGCCATTGCCATTCTGTTTGCAATCTTAAAGAGCAACCCCATGCCCTTCTGTATTCTGGACGAAATCGAGGCGGCGCTCGACGAAGCCAACGTAGACCGCTTTGCACGTTACCTCAAAAAGTTCTCCAAGGAAACGCAGTTCATCGTCATCACGCACAGAAAGCCCACCATGAACCAAGCCGACTCGCTCTTTGGCGTTACCATGGAAGAGAAGGGCGTATCCAAAATCGTATCCGTCAAGCTCTCCGAGGTTGAATCTCGCTTGGGTGGGGATACTATTCAATAACAAATTGCAATCAATCTATGAAATAAGGAGTCTACCGTGGGATTATTCGGTAAATTATTTGCAGCGTTAAAAAAGACCAAAGACAACGTAGCCACCAAGCTCCGTATGCTCTTTTCCAAAAATAAATTGGGCGATGAGTTTTACGACGAGCTGGAGGAAATTTTAATCGGCGCCGACGTGTCCGTCACCATGGCGGAGGAAGTCGTCGAACAGGTAAAAGCTGAAGCCATCGACGGCAGAATCAAGGACGGCGATTTCGTTACCGACCTTTTAAAGGACATCATGCAGGATATCCTGGACGAAGCGCCCATGCCCGAAATCAATTATCCCTGCGTCATCATGCTCGTTGGGGTCAACGGCGTGGGTAAAACCACCACCATCGGCAAGCTGGCGCACTATTTCACGGCAAAGAAAAAGAGCGTTACCGTCGCCGCAGCCGATACCTTCCGCGCAGCGGCAAGCGACCAGCTCTCCGTCTGGGCAGACAGAGCCAAGGTGCGCATCGTCAAGCACGAGGAGGGGAGTGACCCTTCCGCAGTCGTTTACGACGCGGTGTCCTCGGCAAAGGCAAAAAAGACCGACGTGGTCATCATCGACACAGCGGGAAGATTGCACGTCAAGGACAACCTGATGAACGAGCTCAAAAAGATGAATCGGGTGGTCGAGCGGGAATACCCCGAAGCGTCCTTCTATAAATTTTTGGTATTGGACGCTACCACCGGTCAGAACGCCGTATCCCAAGCCCGCGCGTTTGACGGCGCAGTGGATTTGGACGGCATCGTACTCACCAAATTGGACGGCACGGCAAAGGGCGGTTTCGTCATTTCTCTTTGCGGCGACTTGCATATCCCCGTCATCTTTGTCGGTACGGGCGAAAAAATGGAGGATATCGCGCTGTTTAATTCCGAGGAATTCGTGGAAGCCATTTTGTAACATACAAAAATCCTTATTCCCTACCACCATGTCTGAAAATCAATCCCTTTTGCAAGCGGTTTTGTTCCGCGGTAAAGGGGATTTTTTATTTTGCTTTTCTTGTCTTACGGCGAATAAATTTTTGCCAAAAGGAAAAGAATAAGGTATATCAAATTCGGGAGGATTTTAAAATTATGGCACAAGCAAAAAAGAAGTCCTATACCCTTTTAATCGTCTTAATGTCGATTGCGGCGGTATTGGCAATTGCTCTGTCCGTGGCAGGCACGCTGTTGAAAACCATGGCAAATACCTATCTCGGCAAGGGCAAGCCCTCCATCGTCACGATAGAGGGCAGTGAAAACTGGGATACCGATTATTATTCCCCGTCGTATGCCAACGATAAAGCCGCCGCCGTGGCAAACGGCGAAGCGGTCACCAAAAAACTCTGCGACGAGGGCTTTGTTCTCTTGAAAAACAGAAACAACGCCTTGCCGCTCAACGCATCTTCCACCACCGTCAGCTTAATCGGCAGAGGCGCCGCCGAGCCGTTGTACGGCGGTTCGGGCTCGGGTAACGTCGATGCCAGCAAGGCGGCTTCCCCGTACAGCGGCATCCGTCAGGCAGGCTTCACCATGGACGACGCTTCGTACGACTATTTCAATGCGCAAAAGGGCAATTATACCCGTTGTTCCATCAAAATGGACGACTATAACGGCTCGCAGTGGCTCATTGGCGAGGTAGCGTATACCGACACCACGGGCGCGCAAAAGCCCTTCACCGTTACTTCGGGCAACGTAGCCGTCTACGTCATCGCCCGCGCCGGCGGCGAGGGCTGGGATTTGTCCAACAACTTAAAGCGTGACGCCGCTCAAAGCACCACGTTTGCCCAAGCGGTGGCAAGCGGTACGGGTAAGGCGGAATACGACACCTATTGGGACGGTCAGCACCAACTGGAGCTTTCGCAGTACGAAAAAAATTGGCTGGCTTTCTGTAAGGCAAACTACGCCAAGACCGTGGTAGTCATCAACTCCTCCAACGCCATGGAGCTTGGAGAGCTGGAAAATGACAACGGCGTGGACGCCGTCGTTTGGGTGGGCGGCCCCGGTTCCACGGGCTTCAATTCTCTCGGCGATATTTTAGCCGGAAAGGTCAACCCCTCGGGGCGCACCGTGGACATCTACCCCGCCGACTTTACGGCAGCCCCTACCTTCCTCAATTCGGGTGAAGCCGTGCAGTATACCGATATCGGTGCAGGCGACGTGTCAAACGGCAACGCAAACCTTGCCCAAGCCTACACCACGCAGTACGAGGAAGGCATTTATATCGGCTACCGCTACTATGAAACGGCGGCGCAAGAGGGATTTATCAATTACGACCAAGCCGTGGTATACCCCTTCGGTTACGGTTTAAGCTACACCACCTTTGAAAAGACTGCCACGTGGACGGACAACGCCGATTCGGTTACCGCCACGGTTACCGTTAAAAATACGGGCAACGTCGCAGGTAAGGAAGTAGTACAGCTCTATTACTCTGCACCCTACACCGAGGGCGGCATTGAAAAATCCGCCGTCGTCTTGGGCGATTTTGCCAAGACCAAGCTCTTGCAGCCCAACGAAACGGATACCCTCACGCTCACCGTATCCAAAAAGGATATGGCGTCCTACGATTACAAGGGCGTAAAGGTACAGGGCGGCGGTTACGTCTTTGAAAAGGGCGAATATACCTTCACGCTGCGTGAAAACTCCCACGAGGTCAGCGTAGGCGAGGATAAAACGCATACCGTCAACTATACGGCCGACCTCTTGTTTACGGAAAACCAAACCGTAGAGGACGGGGATATGCTCCTTGAAAAGCAGGCGGCGCGCAACCGCTTCAACGACGTTTCGGCGATGTTCAAGGACACCAAGACCAGCGGTTATGCCACCTTGATGAAGCGTTCGGATTTTGCCGGCACCTATCCCACCGCGCCCACCGAGGCCGATCAAAAGGCCAAGAATATCTCGCTCACCTACACCGAGAACGGCAAAGAAGTGACCAAGACGGTTGCCGAATTCTTAAAGCCCTTCGACGCTTCCAAGCAATTATTGCAAGAGAACGCCACCATGCCCAAGGTTGGCGCGCAAAACGGCATCGTTTTGTCCAACCTGCGAGGGCTGAGCTATAACGACAGACTTTGGAACGATTTTCTCGACCAGCTCACGGAAAGCGACTATACCAACGCCAACGCCGTGCTCATCAACGCTGCGTATAACACCGGCGCAGTCGAATCGCTCGGCAAGCCCGCCACCGAGGACTTGGACGGGCCCCAGGGCTTCTCCTCGCTGTGGGGCTCTACGGGCTGCTGCGCGTACTGTTCGGAGGTCATCATTGCCTCTACGTTCAATAAAGATTTAGCCTATGAAATGGGCAAAGCCATCGGCGAAGAGGCGCTTGTCAAAGAAAACGACACCAACGGCTGGTACGGCCCTGCAATGAACATTCACAGAAGTCCGTTTGCGGGCAGAAACTTCGAATACTATTCCGAAGACCCCGTCATGAGCGGTAAAATCGCCTGCGCAGTGGTAGAGGGTGCGGCTGACAAGGGGTGTTACGCCTATTTGAAGCATTACGCCCTCAACGACAGCGAGGTTATGCGTACCACCAACCTCTGCACCTGGGCAGATGAACAGACCATTCGTGAAATTTATTTAAAGCCATTCCAATACGTCATTGAAAACGCCACCACCCAAATGAAGTATATCTCGGATACGGAAGGTACCATTTCCACCCGTACCATGCCCGCATGCACGGCAATTATGTCTGCGTTCAACCGCGTCGGCGGTACTTGGGCGGGCGGCAGCGTGGCGCTCATGAAAGAGGTTTTGCGTGACGAATGGGGCTTTAGAGGTCTGGTGCTTTCGGATTTTAACTTATACGACTATATGGACAGTGACCAGGGCATTCGTGCGGGCACCAATTTACAGTTGACCTGGTCCAACAATAAGCCCAATTATGCCGATACGTCCAACGCTACCACCCGTCAGGCAATCCGTCAGGCGTATAAAGATATGTGTTATACGGTCGTTAATTCCAACAGAATGCAGGGCGTAGCACCCGGCTCCATCGTCAAATACGGCTTGGCTTGGTGGCAAATTGCCATCATTCTCATCGACGTTGCGGCAGGCCTGTTCGTCCTCGGCGGTATCATTTATATCGTCTACGACAAGAAAAAACGCAATCCATCCGCATAATCCAATTTTAAGAATCAAAAACGCTTGCATCTCGCAGGCGTTTTTTTCATAAAAGGGGCTTTACAAGCGTAGAGGCTTATGTTATAATGACGGTATCATGATAAATCGGGAGATGAGAAAAATGAATAGCATAAAAACAGGTCGCTACCGCCATTTTAAAGGCAACGAATACCAGGTTCTCTGCCTTGCCAAGCATTCGGAAACCACCGAAGAGATGGTCGTATACCGTGCGCTGTACGGCGAGGGCGGGGTGTGGGTGCGCCCTGCGTATATGTGGAATGAAGAGGTCTTGCATGAGGGAAAACTGCAGCCGAGATTCACTTATATCGGTGAAAAATAAAAAAATATCGCCTGTCAAGTAAAAATGCTTGACAGGCTTGCTTTTTTGTTGTATAGTATATTGCGACAAAGGGGAAAAGTATATGCACAGCGGTATCATCAAGGGCAACGTTAAAGCCCACCCCATGGAAGAAAAGGATATCGCCTTTCTTCGTCTTTGGGACTTATACAACGGTATTCTGACGGACAATCAAAGAGAAATTACCAATCTTTATTTTAATTACGACTTATCGTTGGGTGAAATTGCCGAGCAAAAAGGGGTATCCCGCCAAAGCGTTTCCGACTGTTTAAAAAAATGCAAAAAGCAGCTGGAAGGGTTGGAAGAAAAGTTAAAGTTTACCCAAGCCTTGGACGAGGTCTGTCTGGATTACTCCGCATACATGACCAAGGTCAACCGTTGGGCGGAAGAACAGTTAAAAAAACATCCCGAATGGTCGGAAGAGCTACGCGTATTGCAAGCCATAACGGGTAGCGATACAGAGGAAATTATCAAAATAGAAGAATAGGGGAGTTTAATGGCTTTATTCGGTTCACTCGCAGAGAGATTAAATCATATATTTTCAAAACTGACCAAGCGTGGCAAGTTGACCGAGCTGGAAATTAAAACGGCCATGCGTGAAGTGCGCATTGCGCTGTTGGAAGCAGACGTCAACATCAAGGTCGCCAAGGACTTTATCGCAAAGGTATCCGAAAAGGCGTTGGGTCAGGAAATTTTACAGTCCTTAAACCCTTCGCAGCAGGTTATAAAAATCGTCAATGAAGAGCTTATTGCCCTCATGGGCTCGGCAAACGCCAAGCTGGAAGTTTCGCCCAAGCCCCCCACGGTCATTTTAATGTGCGGTTTACAGGGCGCGGGTAAAACCACGCTTTGCGGAAAGCTTGCCGTGCAGCTCAAAAAACAGGGCAAAAAACCCCTCTTGGTGGCGGGCGATATTTACCGCCCGGCGGCAATCCATCAGTTGCAAGTGGTGGGCGGTCAGGCAGGCACGGAAGTCTTTGAAAGAGGCACCCAAAGCCCCGTTAAAACGGCGAAAGAGGCAATCGAACACGCCAAGCGTATGGGCTACGACACCGTGGTGCTGGACACCGCAGGCCGTCTGCAAATTGACGAAACGCTCATGCAGGAGCTGGAAAACATCAAAAAGAACGTCGAGGTAAGCGAAACCTTACTCGTGGTAGACGCCATGACCGGTCAGGAAGCGGTCAACGTCGCCAAGACCTTCAACGAACGTCTGGAAGTAACCGGCGTCATCTTAACCAAATTGGACGGCGACACCCGTGGCGGTGCCTGTCTTTCCATCAAGGCGGTAACGGGCAAGCCCATCAAATTCATCGGCGTGGGCGAAAAGCTCACCGATTTAGAGCCCTTCTATCCCGATAGAATGGCATCGAGAATCTTGGGCATGGGTGACGTGCTTTCGCTCATTGAAAAGGCGCAGCAAGCCATCACCGAGGCAGACGCCAAGAAAAAGGAGAAGAAAATGCGCGAAAACACCTTCACGCTTTCGGACTATCTCGAACAGTTTGAAATGATGAAGAAGATGGGCGGCGTCAGCGCGCTCATGGGTATGCTTCCCGGCGCCAAGCTGAAGGTGCGCGAAGAGGACATCGACGAAAAGAAGATAGAGCGCACCCGCGCGATTATTCTGTCCATGACCGTGGCGGAGCGTGAAAATCCGTCCATCATCAACTCGTCGAGAAAGCGCAGAATTGCGCAGGGCAGCGGCACGCAGATACAGGAAATCAATCAACTGCTCCGTCAGTTCGACCAAGCCAAACTGCTCATGAAACACATGAAGAACGGCAAGGGCAAGTTCAAAATGCCTTTTTAAGCAAAACGGCAGATAAAACAGATACAAAATAAAAAATTATAATATATTTGGAGGTAAACAAATTATGGCAGTAAAGATGAGACTGATGAGAATGGGCGACAAGAAGAATCCCCAATATCGTGTAGTCGTAGTAGACAGCAGAAAGGCAGCAACAGGTGAATATATCGAATGCGTTGGTAACTACCACCCCACCGCAAACCCCGTATTCATCAGCTTTGATGCAGATAAGGCAAAGGATTGGCTCTCCAAGGGCGTTCAACCCACCGACACGGTTAAAAACTTGCTCGTTAAAGCAGGCGTTGTAGAAAAGCCCACCAAGCTCAGCCCTTCCAAGACCAAGGGCAAGAAGAACGATAAAGAGTAATTTTTATCCGCAAGGGAGGCTGTAATAATGCAGGAGCTCATTCAATACGTCGTTGACCAGTTCGCCGAGAACAAGGACGAGGTTGAAATTATCACCGAAGAGAAGGAAAATTCCATCGTCGTCAGGGTTATTTTGGCAGCATCCGATATGGGCAAGGTCATCGGCAAACAGGGCAAAATTGCCAAAGCGCTTCGCACGCTCGTTCGCGCGGCTACGCCCAAAAACAGCAAGAAGTACGTCATTGAAATCGAGGAAAAGGGCGGCAACACCGTCGATACCGATGCAGACGAAAACTAAGCGAAATTAAAATTAAAGAACCGACTTTCGCGAGATGCAAAAGTCGGTTCTTTTTATCGTTATATTCGGGCGTGCCCACTTGCTTTTTTCATTAAATCTTTTCTACCTTGATTAAGTCGGTGGAGCCTTCGCTGCCACCGGCAATACCCCCCGTAATAACCAAAAAGTCCTTCTTTTTCAACTTCAACACTTCCTTTGCCGTGCGCTTTGCCTCGTAAAAGAGTACGTCCGTGGAAGAAAATTCCTCGGTCATGACGGGAATAACCCCCCACGAAAGCGCTAATTTTCTCCAGGTTTTTTCATTGGTGGTAAAACCGACGATGTCGATGGGGCAGCGGAAGCGTGATACCATGCGCGCGGTGACGCCTGAATGGGTACAGGTAACAATGGCCTTTGCGTGCAAATTGATAGCCATGGCGCAGGTAGCGTGTGAAAGTGCGTCCACCTCGTTTTTAATCTTAAACTCATTGGTGATAAAGCGCTTGACGTAATTGATGTCGCTCTCCGCCTGTTCGGCAATTTTCGCCATGGTTTTTACGGTCAATTCGGGGTATTTTCCCGCCGCCGTTTCACCCGAGAGCGTGATAGCGGACGAGCCGTCGAACACGGCGTTTGCCACGTCGGAAATTTCCGCTCTGGTGGGGCGGGAATTATACATCATGGTTTCCAGCATTTCCGTAGCGGTAATTACCCTCTTGCCGAGCATTCTGCACGTTTCAATGAGCTTTTTCTGAACGCCGGGCACCTCTTCAAAGGGTATTTCCACACCCAAATCGCCACGGGCAACCATAATACCGCTGCACTGCGTGCAAATTTCTTCGATGTTCTCCACGCCGGCGCGGTTTTCTATCTTGGCAATCAGCTCGGTTCCGTCGCTGCCCAGGCTCTTTAAATATTCGTGTACGTCCAATAAATCCTGCTTGGATGAAACGAACGAACAGGCAATAAAATCCACGTCGTTTTCGATGCCAAAGCGGATGTCTTCCTTATCCTGCTCGCTCAAAAACTTTTGGCGCAATACTTTATTGGGAAAGCTCATACTCTTTCGGTTGGAGAGCACGCCGCCCGTCTCTACTTTACATATCGCCTCGGTGTCGGTCAATTCATTTACGGTAAAGCGAATCAAGCCGTTGTTCAAAAGCACGGTATCACCCACGCGTAAATCCTGCATCAAGCCCTTATAGCTCACCGAAACTTTGGTTTGGTCTCCTTCCACGTCCTCGGTGGTAAAGGTAAACGTATCCCCCTCTTTTAGGGTAATCGAGCCGTTTTGAAAGGTCTGTATTCTATATTCGGGTCCCTTGGTGTCCAGCATAATGGCGATGGGTAAATTCAATTTTTCCCGCACCCGTTTAATGGTATTAATTTTGTCTAAATGCTGGGCATGGTCCCCATGAGAGAAGTTCAAGCGGGCAACGTTCATACCTGCCAAACAGAGCTTTGTTAAGGTTTCTTCGTCTTCGCAGGCAGGGCCGACGGTGCATATAATTTTTGTTTTTCTCATAATTTGCAAGATGTCCTTTCAAGAGATTTATTTTTCGTTGATATTGTAATATATTCCACCACAAAAAGCAAGTGTTTGGTCTTGATAAAGTTGGGCTTTTATCTTTAAAAAAATAATTGTATTTTTAGATTGAATATGGTATAATAAAGAAAATCAATCCAAAAGGTGCTATATCTATGCAGGAAAAACTGATTATCGGCACAATTTTAAAACCGCAGGGCATTCGAGGCGAGGTAAAGGTTAAATATTTCACCGATTCTCCCGAGGACGTTAAAAAATTCGGTAGGGTATTTATCGACGGCGAGGCACGCAAAATTATGTCCTTCCGCTCGGACGGCGAGGCGGTGTATTTGGGGCTTTACGGCATTGCCGACAGAAACGCTGCCGAGCTCTTGCGCGGCAAAGAAGTCCTTGCCGACCGTACGGATGCGCCCGCGCTCGACGAGGGCACGTATTATATCGTCGACCTCTTGGGCTGTCAAGTGGTAACCAATACGGGAAAAACGCTGGGCGAGCTCGTCAAAATCGTTCCCGCCGCCACCGACGTCTATACCGTCAAACAGGGCGATAAGGAAATTTTATTCCCCACGGTCAAGGATTTGGTCGTACAGGTCGACGTGCAGAATAAAACCATTACCGTCGATGAAGAGCGGTTTATGCAGGTCGCCGTACTGTAAAAGATATAACCATCGCATGCCGCGCGGCATACCGTGCGCGCATTGATTACAACTTGAACAATAAAGTAAACTGAATGGCATGAAAATAGATATTATTACACTCTTTCCCGAGATGTTCACCCCCTTGCAGGAGAGCATTTTGGGCAGGGCGCAAAAACAGAATAAATTGCAAATCAACGTGGTCAACTTGCGCGACTACACCGAGGATAAGCACTTAAAGTGTGACGACTATCCCTTCGGCGGCGGCGCGGGCATGGTCATGATGGCACAGCCCATCGGCTCGTGCATCGAGGCGCTCGACCCTGCGCATACCGCCCGCAGAATTTATATGTCGCCCAAGGGCAAAACCTTCTGTCAGCAGGAAGTTTTTCGCCTTTTGGACTACGACCACGTCATTTTACTCTGCGGTCACTACGAGGGCGTGGACCAACGTGCGCTCGACTTGTTTATCGACGAGGAAATTTCCATCGGCGACTACGTGCTTACGGGCGGGGAGCTACCCGCTATGGTCGTGGTCGATTGCGTCGCTCGCTACGTCGACGGCGTTATCAATACGTCTTCCCTGGTAGACGAAAGCTTTTCGGACAATCTTCTGGAATATCCCCAATATACCCGTCCTATGGAATATCGCGGATTGAGCGTGCCCGAAGTGCTTCGAAGTGGCAACCATGCCCGTATCGACGCATGGCGGCGTGAACAAGCTCTTGCCGTAACCAAGGCAAAGCGCCCCGATTTATTGGGCATAAAAAGCGAGGGAAAAGAGGAGTAAATATGGATAGAATTCAATGGTTCCCGGGGCACATGACCAAGGCCATGCGGGAAATGCAGGAAAAAAAGGACTTGTGCGACGGCATCGTCTGCGTCTTGGACGCTCGTGCGCCGGCGGCAACGGTCAATCATAACTTATTAAAAATTTTCGGCGCCAAACCCATTTTATTCGTCCTAAATAAGGGCGACTTGGCAGACGGCGAAGCGGATAATTTCGTACGCATGATTGAAAAAAAGGGGCATTTTTGCTTAAAGTGCAACGCCGTCAACGGCAGCTCCAAGCGTGCGCTCGTCGCCAAAATGCAGGGAATTACCAAGGCAAAGCGTGAACGCGCCGAGGCAAAGGGAATTCATAAAACCTTCCGTTTTATGGTCATCGGTATCCCTAATACCGGCAAAAGCACGCTCATTAATCTGCTCAGCGGTGAAAAGCGCGCCAAAACGGGGGACAAAGCGGGCGTCACCCGTGACGTGCGCTGGATTCGTTGCTCGGATTTCGATTTATTGGACACCCCCGGCACCATGCCCCCCTCGTTTGACGACCAAAATTTAGCCAAGCATCTGGCGTATATCGGCAGCATCAACGACGATATTTTACACATGGACGACATCTGTCTTGCGCTTTTGGAGGAGTTGGCGCAGCTCTATCCCGAGCACTTGAAAGAGCGCTATCATTTAACCGAAATGGGCACGCCTTTGGAGCTTTTGGAGGGGGCCTGCCAAAGAATGGGCTTTTTAATGCGTGGCGGAGAATACGACTACGAGCGCGGGCAAAAAGCCGTAATAGACGATTTCAGAAAGGGCAGACTGGGCAAGGTAACCTTGGAAAAGGCAAGCGACTACCAAGAATTCTTTTAACTTGATCTGCGAATTGTAAAAAAGACGTAAATCACGCTTGACAAACAAAAAAAATAAAGATATAATAATACGGTAATAAATTTTCCGTTACCGTATTTTGGGGGTATAGCTCATTTGGTAGAGCGTTTGAATGGCATTCAAAAGGTCGCCGGTTCGACTCCGACTACCTCCACCAAAAAAAAGGACGCCTTTTAGGCGTCTTTTTTCGTTGGTGGAGGTAGTAAACACTCGAAGGGCGTGTTCCCGCCTGTTCGCGCGACGAGCGAGAAAGAGTAAAGAGGAACAAAAACCGCGAGAGTATGCGAGCGAGGACACTCTGCCACCTTGCGTGGCAGACTCCGACTACGATTTATTGTCCCAGAGGGGCGTCTTTTTTTTTGGTGGAGGTAGTAAACACTCGAAGGGCGTATTACCAAAAGGTGAAATAAAACTGTCAACGCCGTTTTCAGGATTTAAAAATTAAGGAGAAATATTATGGATAAATATAAAAATAATGCATTAGTAGAAGAAATGGATGAGATTATTTTAATGCAAAAACGGACAGATGCGTATAAACGCATCTGTCCGTTTTTTTCCTATATTACATTATAAAAAGAAGGTTACGATACTGATACCCACAAAGACGGTGAGGAGTACGGGCAAAATATACTTGATATACACTTTCATCCAAGACTGGATTTTTATGCCTTTGCCGGTGTTTGCTTCTTTTACGAAATTGTCGTAGCCCCAACCGCATTTCAACACGCAGAACAGCGTAAATACCAACGAGCCGATGGGCAACAGCAAGGTGGATACGATGAAGTCCTCTAAATCCAGCACCGCCGTACCCTCGCCGAAGGGGGCGAAGCCCGACCATACGTTATAGCCCAAAATGCAGGGAATGGAGAGGATAAAGAGTCCTACGCCGCAGAGGACGCATATCAATTTTCTGTTTCCGCCGATTAACTCCTGGGTGCAGGCAATGATATTTTCAAAGACGGCAAATACTGTGGAGAGTGCGGCAAAGAGCAGGAATAGGAAGAAAAAGCTGCCCAAAATTTGTCCTACAATACCCATGGCGTTGAAGATGCTGGGTATGGTCTGGAAGATGAGTGCCGGTCCGGCATCGACCTGACCGTTATTATAAGTAAAGCAAGCGGGGAAAATAATCAAGCCCGCAACAATCGCCACGAAGGTATCCAACAGCGCAACGTTGATAGCTTCACCGAAGAGCGAGCGCTCCTTATCAATGTAGCTTCCGAAAATCGCCATACTGCCAATGCCCAAGCTGAGCGTGAAAAACGCTTGACTCATTGCACCCACAATGATATCGAATAAGGTGATGTTCTGCTGTGCCATAACCTCAAAGTCGGGTATGAGGTAAAATTTCAAGCCTGCGCCTGCGCCCGGTAAGGTAAATCCGTAGATGGCGATGCCCACCATAATCACGAGCAGGGCAACCATCATAAATTTAGTAACCTTTTCCAAGCTCTTTTTTACACCCAAGCTGCATACAATGCAAGCGACTGCCACAACGATTCCCATGGCAATGAGCTGTATCCAAGGATCGGCGAGCATTTGACCGAACATTTCCGGAATCGCCGTAGTGGCGTTGCCGCTTACGGCATTTTCCACTCCCACAAAGTCGCCTATAAGACTTTTCATAAAATAAATAAGCATCCAACCGGTAACCGTGGTGTAGAACATCATCAATATGATATTGCCGAGGTATGCTAAGATTCCGTGAATGTGCCAATGGCTGCCCTTGGGCGCCAAGGCCTGATAGAGCTTGACGGGGCTTTTTTGGCTGGCTCTACCCAAAGAAAATTCCATGGTCATGATGGGTATGCCCATACTCAAAAGGAAAAAGAGATAGATTAAAACGAATAGCCCCCCGCCGTGCTGTCCTACCATCCAGGGGAATTTCCACACGTTTCCAACGCCAATGGCGCAGCCGGCGCTCAGTAAAATAAAGCCCAAACGGCTGCCTAATTTTTCCCGTTCGGTTGTCTTTTGTTGCATGCTTTCCATACGTTCACTTATGTACCTTTTTTATATTTATAAACGGCGAAAAACCCTTCGTCGGTTTATATCAAAATAATTCAAGACGGTCTGTAAGCCGAGTTCTGTCGTGTACGGTCATCTATCTAGACCCGCCGTCGCCGACGGGCTCAAGCGATATTCACGGATACCCTCGGGCGGGCAACCCTACGTGAAGATATCCCAATCTTGCATCGGACGGGGTTTACATGGCTCGGAATGTTACCATTCCGACGGTGAGCTCTTACCTCGCCTTTCCATCCTTACCGCAAAAAATTGCGGCGGTTTATTTCTGTTGCACTTTCCTTAAAGTCGCCTTCACCTGCCGTTAGCAGGCGTCCTGCCCTGCGATGCTCGGACTTTCCTCATGACGCATATAGCGCCCCGCGACCGTATAACCGTCTTGAATCCTCTCTATTATAGCACACTCTTTAAAAAAAATATATACTTTTTTATCAAAAAAAGGAAATTTCCTCAATTTTTCTATTTTGGTAATAGTACAAACCGTCTTTTTCATACCTTATAAAACTGTGAGGTGATAGGGGTATGATTTTCGATTTCTTATATGCGTTGTTTTCCAAATTGGTGTTTTTTACGGGTGCGGTCATGGGCAAGAACTCCTTTCCAAAGCCGCTGTCTAAAGAGGATGAGGAACGCTACTTAAAGCTTGCCAAAGCGGGCAACAAGCAGGCCAAGGATATCTTGGTTCGGCACAACATGCGCTTGGTGGCGCACATCGTCAAAAAGTACGCCGGCGCCGCCGAAACGGACGATTTAATCTCGGTCGGTTCCATCGGACTTATCAAGGCGATAAATACCTATGAACTCGGGCATGGTACCGCTCTTGCCAGCTACACCGCCCGTTGCATCGAGAATGAAATTCTCATGCTCATCCGTGCCAATAAAAAGCACAAAAACACACTCTCCCTCTCCGATCCCGTGGGCATGGATAAGGAGGGGAACGAGCTGACCTTAATGGATTTACTCTTTGAAAAAGAGGACTGCGTGTTCGATAAGGTTGACCGAAGTCTGGTGCAGGAAAAATTCATTCGTCTGTTGAAAAAGCATTTGACCGACAGGGAATATACCATCGTATCCCTGCGCTACGGCTTAAAGGGCGGCGTACCTCTGCCCCAGCGTGAGGTAGCAAAGATGCTGCAAATTTCCCGTTCGTACATCTCCCGCATCGAAAAGCGCGCCATTGAAAAGCTGCGCCGCTGCCTGGACAGAGAGGAGTTTTTTTCCTGAGCAGCGTCGGGCGGCGGGCGTAGCCGTCCGGAGCAAAGGCAAAAAATCCCCTTGACAAAAAGGGAGAAAAAGAGTATACTGTACGCATAAGAAAAGGAGATACTGCTATGCAAAAGAGTATTTTGGTCACGGGCGGCGCCGGCTTTATCGGCAGTCATACCGTGGTGGAGCTGTTAAACAGAAATTATAAGGTCATCGTCGTGGATAATCTCTGCAATTCCTCGGCGGAGAGCTTGCGCCGTGTGGAAAAAATCACGGGTAAAACCGTTCAGTTTTATCAGGCGGATATTTGCGATAAGGCGGCATTGGAAAAAATCTTTTCGGAGAACGAAATTTCCAACGTCATTCACTTCGCCGGCTTAAAGGCAGTGGGCGAGAGCTGTCAAAAACCGCTTTTATACTATCAGAACAACATTGGCGGCACGCTCACGCTGTTGGAGGTTATGACCGCGCACAACGTCAAGAGCATCGTATTCAGCTCGTCTGCAACCGTTTACGGCGACCCCGAACGCCTGCCCATCGACGAAAATTGCCGTTTGAGTACAACCAATCCCTACGGCGCCACCAAGCTCATGCAAGAGGATATTTTTCGGGATATCTACAAGGCGGATAAGGAGTGGAAAATCGTACTCTTGCGCTATTTCAACCCCGTCGGCGCGCATGAAAGCGGCATGATAGGCGAGGACCCCAACGGTATTCCCAACAACTTGATGCCCTACGTTGCGCAGGTCGCCAGCGGAAAGCTGCAGCAAATCAGCGTATTCGGCAACGACTATCCCACGCCCGACGGCACGGGGGTGCGCGACTATATTCACGTCGTCGACCTCGCCATCGGACACATTCAAGCCATCGAGCAAATTCAAGCCAACGGCGTGTACACCTATAACCTCGGCACGGGTAAGGGTTACAGCGTTTTGGATATGATTCACGCCTTTGAAAAGGCCTGCGGCAAGACCTTGCCCTATCGCATCGCGCCCCGTCGCAGCGGAGACATCGCCGCCTGCTACGCCTCGCCCGAAAAGGCAAAAGCCGAGCTCAAATGGGAGGCGAAATTCGGCATCGAGGAGATGTGCGCTTCGCAGTGGAATTGGCAGAGCAAAAACCCCAACGGGTACGAAAAATAAGCAAAAAAGTCCGACTTTTATGGGTCGGACTTATTTTTTTTGGTGTTTTCACGGTTGACGGTGGGGATAAACTGACGGGCAAATTTCCCATCGCCCTTGTTTAAAACGTAACAGTATCCAATGATACAAAAGACGATTGCGCCCACAAAATTCAAGAGCAAATCCTTCATGGTATCAATGACGCCCACGTCTAAAAATCCGCCCTCAATGACGGCAAGCACCTCGCCGTTTTCGCCGTACAGCACGGTTTTGGCTATGTTTTTAACGGTAATAACGACGTTGGAACGGCTTTCGTCGAGAAATACCGTGCGCAGGGTGGAGAGCAGAAAATCCTTCTGCATATCGGTATGCATTACCTTATCCATAAAAAACTCAAAAAATTCCCAAAGCACGCCTACGGTCATGGAAAAACAAAAGGCAAGCACGGTTAAAAAGAGGGGAGAGAGGGTGATTTTCTTCTTCTTTTTATTTAAAATATCAATGAGCGAAAAGCCGATGGCGGCGCATAAAAAGCCGTTGACGGTGTGTAAAATGCTGTCCCAAAGTGGTACGTTGACGTAAAAGGACGCCGCTTCCCCTAAAACCTGCGAGCAAAAAATGAACAGCAGAATGATAATTTCCAGCGTTGCGGGCAGTTCAATTTGAAAAAACTCCTCCACGGCGAAGGGCAGTAAAAAGAGGAGCAGGCTGACCACGCAAAAGGTAAGAGTGGGAAAATCGCCCAAAAACAGGGCAATAATTGCCAATACCGCTACCAAGAGGCGCAGGATAAAGTACAGCCAAAAGGTGGATTTATGTTCCCGCTGTCTTCGTTTCAACCGCTTGTACAGCGAGGGAATTTTTTGCGCATCATCTCGTTTGAACATTCTCAAAAAGTATTGGCAATTTGATAATGCGTTATGCGTAAAAGCAATTTTTATATAAACTGTACGGCGTTGAAATTGATATTCCGCCCACAGAGCGAGTTGTAAATCCCGTCGGCTGTGTGCGTGCGGTCAAAGCACTCCTTTGCCCAACCCGTCAAGCGGGCTTCGTCGCCCTTTCTGGTCAACAGCGTCAAACCGCCATTTGCCAAAAGCGATAGTACCATGTCCGAGTTTTCCGCCCGTAACGCCAACACCTTGCAATAGGGCGCTTGCTGCAATCCCTGCCGCACGAACGCTTGCGTTATGCCCAAGGCGTTGGCGAGCAGTATGCGCCGTATGCGAGCCGAGGTATAGCGCTTGGACGTTGCCTCTTTCAGCACACTCTCTGCGGTAAAATACTCTTTTGCCAAAGCCTGCAACTTGTTTTCCAAGCCCTCGGTGCAGTCGGGCGCCTTGGCGATTTCTTCTACTGTTTTTGTCAACAAAGCGTAATGCTGCGCGCCGTCCAGGCGTCGGTAGCTCTCCCCGTTCAGGGCAAGGCATAAGTCGTTTAATACAAATTCCGGCACGTTGCTTGCAAGCTCGGCGGTATTTCCGGTTAAAAGTGCGTTTCGAATTGCCGTTGCCGAGGAATAATTTTGTTGCAGCACCGTATCGGTATACCCTGCGCCCGTACGCTGTATGGGCAGCACGGAGATATTTGCGTTTTGTCTTAAAATTGCCTTGGTATACTCAATTCCAAGCACGTTATTCGGGCAGGAGAACAGCCGCTCATCCGCCTTGGGCAGCACGGCTTTTACCGCCTCAAAGCGTGCTTTGGCAAAGGATTGCCCCACGTCCAAGCCGATTTTTAACGCCCGTTTAAATTCGTCCGTTTCCTCTAACAAAACATTTGCAACGCTTAAAAAGTCGGCACCATGCCCGCATTCACAGCCAAAAGCGAGGGTGGTTACGTTGGGAATATTCTTTAACAGCGAAACAGCGCCCAAGGCAAAGGTCTCTGCGTTTGCCGTGGCAAAGGGTAGGGGCAATTCCACCACGCAGTCTGCGCCCGCAAGCACGGCGTGCTTGGCCCTCGTGTGCTTGTCCAAAATAGCGGCTTCACCCCGTTGTACGAAGCTCCCGCTCATCACACAAAGGATTAAATCACACCCACTCTCCTGCCGTATTTTATCCAGCTGATAGCGGTGCCCGTTGTGGAAGGGGTTATATTCGCATACCACGGCGCAAATTTTAGAGTTGTTGAAAGAGAGATTTGTGTTCATAAATGCTTTACAATTACAGGACATAGTAGTATAATTATAAATATTATAGCAATTTTCTCATTCAAAGTAAAGAAAATATACGCAGAAAAGATTATCAATTGGCGTAGGAGGTTTTTTTCAGTATGGCAAATTTATTGCAACAAATCAAAGACAGAGCAAAAGCGGCGAATAAGACCATCGTACTTTGCGAGGGCGAGGACGAACGCGTTGTACGTGCGGCGGCGCAAGTTACCAAGGAAGGCATCGCCAAAATCGTACTCATCGGCAACGAAGCCGAATGCAAGAAGGTCGTTCCCGACGTAGACTTGACGGGCATTACCGTGGTTGACCCCGAAACGTCCGAAAAGACGGCGGAATACGCCAAAATTTTATACGAGCTCAGAAAATCCAAGGGCATGACCGAGGAAGAGGCGCTTGTACAAGCCAAGGACAGAACCATGTTCGGCGCGCTCATGTTAAAGGCGGGCGACGTTGACGGTTACGTATCCGGCGCTTGCCACTCCACGGCAAACACCCTTCGCCCCGGCTTACAGGTCATCAAAACGGCGCCCGGCACCAAGCTCGTTTCCAGCTGCTTTTTGATGATTGCTCCCGACGGCGGCAACGAATTTGCTCCCGACGGCGCACTCGTATTCGGCGACTGCGCTTTGAGCATTTGCCCCACCGCAGAGGAGTTAAGCGATATTGCCGTATCCTCGGCACAGACGGCAAAAGCCATTGCCGGCATCGAGCCCAGGGTTGCCATGCTCTCCTTCTCCACGAAGGGCAGCGGTAACGACAAAAAATTCTACGATACCGTCACCAAGGTACAGGAAGCCACGGCGCTTGCAAAGGCAAAGGCGCCCGATATGGCAATCGACGGCGAATTCCAATTCGACGCCGCCATCGTACCCAAGGTCGCTGCCATTAAGGCAAAGGATTCCAACGTTGCCGGCAAGGCAAACGTGTTCATCTTCCCCGACATCAACGCCGGCAACATCGGCTATAAATTGGTAGAGCGTCTGGGCGGATTCATGGCAGTCGGCCCCATCTGTCAGGGCTTTGCCAAACCCCTCAACGACCTGTCCAGAGGCTGTTGCGATGCAGACATCGTGGCAACGGTGGCAATTACCGCTCTGCAGGCGGCGGCACAGGCGGAATAAATCAACCCGTTACTAATAACAAAAAAATACGCTTTTTAAGGTGATTACAGTATGAAAATTTTAGTTGTAAACGCAGGCAGTTCTTCGTTAAAATATCAGCTCATCGACATGGATACCGAGACCGTACTCGCCAAGGGCGGTTGCGAACGCATCGGCTTGGACGGCGCAAAGCTCGTACATAAGGCAAACGGCAAGGAAACGGTCATTCTTTCCCCTCAACCCACGCACAACGAATCCATTGCGTTGGTGTTAAAGGTGCTCACCGACCCCGAAGTGGGCGTCATTAAGAGCATGGACGAAATCGACGCCGTCGGTCACAGAGTGGTGCACAGCGGCGAAACCTTTGATAAAACCGTCCTCGCCACCGCCGACACGCTCAAAGAAGTGGAAAAGCTCTCCGACCTTGCGCCCTTGCATAACCCCGCCAACCTCATCGGCATCAAGGCTTGCCAGGCGGCAATGCCCAGCACGCCCATGGCAATGGTATTCGATACGGCGTTCCACGCCACTATCCCCGCACACGCTTATATGTACGGCATCGCATACGAGGATTACGAGCAGTATAAAATCAGAAAATACGGTTTCCACGGTACTTCGCACAAGTTCGTATCGCAGGAAGCGGCAAAATATTTAGGCAGAGAGGGCGACGCTACGTTCAAAGTCGTTACCTGCCATTTGGGCAACGGTTCGTCCATTTCCGCAGTCAAGGGCGGCAAGTGTATTGATACGTCCATGGGCTTCACGCCCCTTGCCGGCGTATCCATGGGTACCCGTTCGGGCGATATCGACCCTGCGGTTGTTGAATATCTGTGCACCAAGAAGAAAATGTCCGCAGAAGACTGCATGACCTATCTCAACAAAAAAGGCGGTATGGCGGGCATCTCCGGCGTATCCTCGGATTTCAGAGATTTGGTCAAGGCAAAGGACGAGGGCAATGCCCGTGCAACGCTTGCGCTCGATATGTTCTCCTATCAATGCAAGAAATTCGTCGGTTCGTACGCAGCGGCGATGGGCGGTGTAGATTGCATCGTATTCACCGCCGGCGTTGGAGAAAATACCGATTGCGTGCGTAAGGACGTCTGCTCCGACTTGGAATTTTTGGGAATCAAGCTCGACGAGCAAAAGAATTTGGAGCGCAACAACGGTAAAATCCGTGAAATTTCCACGCCCGATTCCAAGGTGAAAGTGCTTGTCATTCCCACCAACGAGGAATTGGTCATCGCTCGAGAAACCCTCGAATTATTGTAAAAAATCCCTATAATTGCCCAAAAAAAGTTGACAATAGGGCAAAGATATATTATAATTGCAAGGTAATTTATGATTCTTGACGTTCAAAAACTCAATTGGGCACGGAAGTATTCGGGCGAGCTGCATTTTTCCTTGCAGCCAAACGATGAACTCGTTTCCATTCCCATGGTCAAAATTGCATCTGAAATTGCCGTCGACGGAAGCTATGAAATTTTCGACGACGACTCTTTGGAAGTGCGTGGCACGGTGCGTTATCTGCTTCAAGGCGCTTGTTCCCGTTGCTTACAATCCGCTGAAAAATGGGTAGAGGCGGAATGGAATGCATGTTTTGTCAAGGGTGAGTCGGACGGCGAAAATTATTCATACAAAAAAAATACCGTCGATTTGGACCAAAGCGTTCAGGACGCCGTTATGTTCTCCATGCCGCACGTTTTGCTGTGTAAAGAGGACTGCGAAGGTATTTTTTACCAACCCCAACCGGAAAACCAAAACAATTGATAAATTATTCTAATTTTAAATAGAGAGGTGTAGAAACATGGCAGTACCCAAAAGAAAACAATCCAAACAGAGAACCAATACCAGATTCGCTAATTTCAAGGCAACCGCTCCCACGTTGGTAGAGTGCCCTCATTGTCACGAAATGAAGTTGCCTCACGCCGTTTGCGCAAGCTGCGGTTACTATGACGGCAAGCAGGTTGTCAACCACGACGAAAAGAAGAACTAAGTTTTTCTATTCTCAACGCAAAATCCAAAGGCGGAGTGCAGTCGGCATTCCGCCTTTTTGCGCTATAAAAAATGCACGCTGAAAAACCGTGCGGGCGGTATTCTTGACAAATTATATAAAAAGGAATATAATTTCCCGTGTAGAATAGATTGTTAATCCTAAAAAGGAGGGACTTATGACAAAAGCACGCTACTCTGTCGGCGGTATGAGCTGTTCGGCTTGCGCCTCGGGCATTGAACGCACGTTAAAACGCCGTGCAGGCGTCAAAGACGTAACCGTTTCGCTCATGGACGGGAGTATGTATATCGAATACGACCAAACGCTCATTTCTAAAAACGATATATTTTCTATCGTGCAGGGGCTGGGGTATAGTATAGGGCAGGAAAATACGCCCTCGGCAAAGGAAAAGGACAAAGCGCAAAACAAACGCCGCTCGGAGTGTGATATTTTAAAAACCCGCTTTCTCATCTCAGCCGTTTTATTGCTTGCGCTTATGTATTTTTCCATGGGCGGTATGATTTCTTTGCCTCAACCGCCTGCTCCCGTGGGGGAAGTTATACAGTGGGTGCTGTCCACCGCCGTCCTTTTTGTCAATTTCCGTTTCTTCACCGTGGGCGTGCGAGCCGTCTTTAAGGGCGTACCCAACATGGATACCTTGGTGTCCCTCGGCTCGGCGGTATCCTATATTTACAGCGTCGTGCTCGTCATCGTATTTTGGGCAAAGGGCGGTACCATGCCCATGCTGTACTTTGAATCCGCGGCCATGATCGTTACGCTCGTCACCTTGGGTAAATGGCTGGAATCGCGCTCCAAACAGCGCACGGGCGGAGAGATTGAAAAGCTCGTTCGGCTCATTCCCTCTACTGCCACCTTACTGCTTCCCGACGGCAGTCACAAAACCGTTTTTACCGATTCCCTTCAGATCGGCGATATTGTACTCGTCAAGCAGGGCGACTATCTCCCCGTCGACGGAAAAATATTGAGCGGTCACGCCTTCATTGATACTTCGGCTGTCACGGGTGAAAGCCTGCCCGTCGAAGTGCAGCCCGGCGATGCGGTTACTTCCGCTGCCACCGTCAAAAGCGGTGTTTTACGGGTGTGCGCCGAGCGAGTCGGCAAGCAAACCACACTCGCTAAAATTATTCAAATGGTTCAAGAGGCGGGCGCCAGCAAGGCGCCCCTGCAAAAAATTGCCGACAAGGTTGCAGGTATTTTCGTGCCTGCGGTCACGGTAATTGCGCTCATTACTTTTATCATCTGGTTCAGCCTCTCTCAAAATTTTGCCACTGCCATGAACTTTGCCGTATCCGTACTCGTCATCTCCTGCCCCTGTTCGTTGGGGCTTGCCACGCCCGTGGCAATTATGGCGGCAACGGGTAGAGGTGCAGGCATGGGTATCCTCTATAAGGACGCCGAAGCCTTACAAAAAGCCGCTCAAATCAATTTCGTGCTGCTCGATAAAACCGCCACGCTCACCGAGGGCAAGCCCACCGTTACCGATTTTCTTTGCTTTGGCGATGAAGCCGAAGTGCGCCAAACCGTGGGTGGCATTGAGAGCTTATCCTCTCACCCCTTGGCAAGCTGCATCCGTGAGTTTTGCGGCGCAACCTGTCAAATCAGTACCTACCGCTATCAAATGGGTCAGGGCGCCATTGCCGAGCGCAACGGTAAAATCTACCGCATCGGCAACCGAAAGCTCTGTGAAAAGGCGCAGGGCTTGGAGCAGGGCGAAGCCTTTTTAAAGGAGGGCAAAACCGTCGTTTATTTTACCGAAGACGACAAGCTGTTGGCTATCTTCGCCGTTGCCGACGTATTAAAGCAAAGCAGTAAAAGGGCGGTAGCATGCCTGAAAGAACGGGGCATTCAAGTTGCTATGCTCACGGGCGATAACCCCCAAGCGGCAGCCGCCGTTGCAAGAATGGCGGGCATCGACGAATATTACGCCGACGTACTCCCGCAGGATAAATTCAACTACGTTTCCGCCGTACAGCGCACGCATAAGACGGTCGCCATGGTGGGCGACGGCATCAACGACGCGCCCGCCCTCAAACAGTCGGACGTTGGCATCGCCGTCGGCACGGGCACAGGCGTCGCCATCGACTCGGCTTCCATCATCCTGGCGTCGGGCGATTTATCGGCGCTCAGCGATATGGTTGCGCTCAGCCAAAAGACCGTGCAAAACATCAAGCAAAATCTCTTTTGGGCGTTTTTCTATAACGTTGTTGCCATTCCCGTGGCGGCGGGCGCATTCGCCTTTGCTTCGTTCACGCTCAACCCTATGATTGCGGCGGCGTGCATGAGCTTAAGCTCGCTGTTCGTCGTTACCAACGCCTTGCGATTGACTAAATTTAAAGGCAAAAACGATGAAAGTAGACAAAAAAGTATAAATTATTAAAAAATACTTTCACTTGTGTGTGCTAACATATGCACTGCAAAGGAGGCAATGCATATGGAAAGTCAGATGCTGTTATTGGACAAGCGCACGCAGGGGTTGGTGGAGGAATACGTACCGGACGGGGAAATTCTCGACGGCATCGTCTGTTTTTTCTCCATTTTTTCCGACCCGACAAGGGTAAAAATGCTCTCGGCGCTCGCCATTTCCGAGATGTGCGTAACCGATTTATCGAGAATTTTAAACCTCAATCAAACCACCGTATCCCATCAGCTTCGCTTCTTGAAAAACATCGGTATCGTACAGGCAAAGCGGCAGGGCAAGATTATTTTTTACTCCCTCGTCAACGATACGGTCAACGACGTGCTCTTAAAGGGCGTGGAGTTTTTGGGTTATTGATTAAACTTCTACCAAAAAACTTTATCCGCGGCAGGGCTTGCTAAAACTCAAAAAAAGTCGTATAATAAAAATATGAACGCATTACGGGAAAAACTCAAACTTCTCCCCGATTCTCCGGGGGTATATATCATGCTCGATAAAGACGGCGCGGTCATTTACGTCGGCAAGGCGCGCGTGCTCAAAAATCGGGTACGTCAGTACTTCCACGGCGATGAAAAGCCCGAAAAGGTCGCCGCCATGGTCGCGAATATCGTCGATTTTAACTACATCGTCTGCGCCAGTGAATCGGACGCTTTGTCCTTGGAAAATACGCTCATTAAAAAATATAAGCCCAAGTATAACATTCTTTTAAAGGACGATAAGACTTACCCGTATATCAAAATGCACACCAAGGAGGCGTACCCGTACCTCTCCATCACCCGTAAAATCAAAAAAGACGGCAAGTATTTCGGCCCGTTCATGGGCGGCGTGCGCTGCAAGGATATTTTGGAAATGGTCGCCATGCTCTACAACGTGCGCACCTGTAAAGTGACTGTGGGGGAAAAGCCTAAGCGCCCGTGTCTGGAATATCACCTGCACCGTTGCAGCGGTCCTTGCGCGCATGAATGCAGCCAAGAGGAGTACGCCGAACAGGTCAAAAAAGCCTTGCGGTTTTTAGACGGAGAATACGAAGAAGCCGAGGAGATTTTAAAACAGAAAATGCTCTTTTTCGCCCAAAAAGAGGAGTTTGAAATCGCCATGAATTATCGGGAAAAGCTGGGCATGCTATCCGCGTTAAAGCAAAAACGGCTCACCGCCTTGAACCGCGATATCAATGCCGATATCATCTCCTTGCAGAGCAACGGGCTGTACGCTGCGGCAAGCGTGCTCGTCACCCGTAAGGGCATTATGCAGGGCGGAAAGAGCTACGCCTTGGAGGACGCGTCCTTGGAAGGTAAAGACGCTTTAACGGCGTTTTTATTGCAGTATTATGCCCGTCATCAGCTACCCGAGGAGATTATCACCGAGGCGTACTGTGAAAAAGCGCTTTTGGAGGAGTATTTTTTAGTCGCTGCGGATAAAAAAGTGGAAATCACCTTTGCAAAGCAAGGGGTTAAAAAAGAACTCTTTGCCATGGCAGAGCGCAACGCCGCCGAATACCTCGCCAAAAACATAGAAAAAATCAAGCATAAGGACGACATGACCAAGCGCGCGTGCGAACGCTTACAGTCGCTCCTGGGGCTCAAACGCTATCCCCGTCGCATGGAGTGTTACGATATTTCCAACATTTCGGGCGTGGACAAGGTGGCGTCCATGGTCGTATTTATCGACGGCGAGGCGGACAGAACCAGCTACCGTCGCTTTAAAATTAAAACCGTAGAGGGCGCCAACGATTTTGCCTCTCTGCAGGAAACGCTTCGCAGAAGATTGCAAAAGCTGGGTACGGACGAGGAGTTTAAATTCCCCAAGCCCGACCTCGTCATCATCGACGGCGGTAAGGGTCAGCTCTCTGCCGTTCAAGAGATTTTCTCGGGCATGGGTGTGTCGGATATCGAGCTCATCTCGCTCGCCAAGCGGGAAGAAGAGGTGTTCACGCTCGATAGAGAGGACAGCGTAAAAATTCCGCATACCGACTTTGCGCTCAAAATGCTACAGCGCATTCGTGACGAGGCGCACCGCTTTGCCATCAGTTATTTCAGAAATTTACACTCCAAGCGCAATTTGGCTTCTATTTTGCAGGAGATTGAGGGCGTCGGCGCCAAAAAGCAAAAAGCGCTCATGCAAAAGTTCTCCACACTCGATAAAATTCTCTCGGCAAGCGTACAGGAGCTGGCGCAGGCCGAAGGCATCGGCGAGGAGCTCGCGCAAAGAATCAAGACCTTTTTTGAAGAAAAATTATAGACAAATCCAAGGAGAAAACCTGACTTGAAATACCAACTGATCGTTTCGGATTTTGACGGCACCTTCCGCCATCGGGATAACACCGTCGGGCAAAAAACCGTCTCCGCCGTGCAGGAATATATCCGCCAAGGCGGAAAGTTCGCCATCTGCACGGGCAGAATGCCCACTTCCATTCGCCCCGTTTTACAGCGCTTGCAGTTAGACGGGCTGTACGTTGCCTATCAGGGCTCCGTCGTGGGCGAAGTTCAAAGCGGAAATTTTTTACGCGAGAGCGGGTTTACCAAGGAACAAGCCTTGCGCATTTGTGCGCTCATGCAGGGCATGGGTATGCGCATTCATTTATACGACAGAGAGAACTGTTACGTCAATTATTCGGATGAATACCTTAAAGTATACGAAGAAATCTGTCACATTCAAGCGGTATACGTCGAGGATTTGTATGCGTTTATTTTAAACTCTTCTCAAAAGTTTTTCAAACTGCTCACCATGGTGCGAAAAGAGGAACGCAACCAAGTCCGCGATGCGTTGCGCCAAAAATTAGGCGAGGACGAGTTTTATATCAGCTGCAGCGCTTCCACCTTGGTGGAGGTTACTTCTGTCAACGATACCAAGGCTGCCGCCGTGGAATTTTTATGCAACTACTATCACGTGGATAAATCCGCCGTGCTTGCGTTTGGCGACAATCAAAACGACGCGCCCCTTTTACAAGCCGCGGGCCATGGCGTTGCCGTTGCCAATGCGGACGAGCTTTTAAAGAGCGTGGCCGACGAGGTCTTTGACAAGACCTGCGACGAGGACGCCGTTGGTGATTACATACTGCGCTTCGTACTATAATGGATGAATAAAGCGGCGAGCTCTTCAACGAGGTTGAACGGCTCGCCTTTTTTGTTGTGCAATACACTGCAAACGCTCACTCCTTGGTGAAAGTTGAAGGATATTCTCATTTTCCTCTTGCAAAAAGCGTGTAAAAGTGGTAAAATAAAAGTATGTATGAAATTTTAGCCCCTGCGGGCAACAAAGAATGTGCGGTTGCGGCGGTACAAAGCGGCGCAGACGCTATATATTTGGGCTATTCCGCCTTTTCCGCCCGAGCCGGTGCGGAGAATTTCGATTTGGACGCCCTCAAAGGCATCGTCGAGTATGCGCATATCTTCGGCGTAAAGGTGTACGTTACCATGAATACTGTAGTCAAGGAGCACGAGATAGAGGAATTTGTTCAAACCCTCGTTGCCGTGCATAACCTCGGTGCCGACGCCATTATTTTACAGGATATCTTTTTGGGCAAGCTCATTCACGAGCAGTACCCTTCCATTTGTCTGCACCTCTCCACGCAGGCGGGTGTATGCAACGTCTACGGTGCCCGTCTCGCCAAGCGTTACGGCTTTTCCCGTGTGGTATTGGCAAGAGAAACGCCGCTCAAAGACATATGCGCCATTGCGCAAATCATCCAAACCGAGGTGTTTATTCAAGGCGCGCTGTGCACCTGTCTTTCGGGTCAGTGCTATCTCTCCTCGTTCGTCGGCGGAAATTCCGGCAACCGTGGCAGATGTAAACAGCCCTGTAGAAAGAAATATTTTTACGATACGGGGGATAAGAAATTAAACTACGCCCTCTCGCTTTCCGATTTAAGCGTAGGGCAGAAAATTATAGACCTACACGAGGCGGGCGTCATTTCCTTTAAAATCGAAGGACGTATGCGCCGCAGCGAATACGTTGCCGCTGCCGTGCGATACTATAAAAAGATAATCAACGGACAAAACGCCGAATTAGAACTCTCCGAGTTAAAGCGCACCTACAACCGCGGAAACTATACCCAAGGGCTCGCCTTTTCTCAGGATAAGCGCTTTTTATCCAAGGCAGTGCAGGGGCACATCGGCGAAAAGGTTGGCGTGGTCAAGGTGGTAAACGGCAAGTATTACGTGGAAACCGCCTTTTCCGCTCAAACGGGCGACGGATTCAAAATTTTACGCGGCGGCGAAGAGGTCGGCGGTGCCAGCTTTTCCTCCAAAGACAAGCGCGGTTTTTATCTCGCCACCAAAAGCAAGCTCAAAAACGGCGACGGCGTGTTCATCACCACCGATACCGCCTTAACCCAAAAACTGCTTTCCACGGATAGAAAATATCCCTTCAACGTGCAAATCTCCGCCCAAGAAAACGGCGCGCTGATTGCCCGTGGCGCAGGGGTTATGCTCACGTCCGATTTCACCTTGGAAAGCGCAAAGAATGCACCCATGTCCGAGAACGACTTTAAAAACTGTTTTTTAAAGATTGACGAATATCCCTTTGCAGTGCAGGTGGATAGTGTAACCGTTCAGGGTAACTGTTTTCTGCCCAAAGCCAGGCTCAACGCCTTCCGTCGGGAGTTTTACCGCGCGGTATATCAACGGCTCACGCAAAACAAAAACACCGTATACGAATACCGTCCCTTGCCGCTTGCAGTGCCAAAGGTAAGCACCATGCCCACGTTCAAGCAAAAAATCGCCGTTATCGGCGAGGAGTTTTCTTGCCTTTCGGCGGATATTTACATCTTCAAGCCTAAAAATTATGCCGATGCCGCCTCGTACCAATGTAAAACGGGCGCAAAGGGAGAGAAATTTCTCTATTTACCCGCTTTTTTAACTTCAGAGGAAGTGCAAAGCGTGCAAGAAAATCTTTCGGGCTTTGACGGCGTGTACGCCGAGGGAACGTATGCCGTCGAACTTGCAAAACAATGGAATAAAAAGCTGTTTGCCGGCACGGGTTTTCATATCACTAACCCCTGCGCTCTGCAAGCCGAGTACTTTGATTATTACGCCCTCTCCAAGGAGATTTCGCTGGACGAACAGCGTTCGCTGACCCGGGAAAACGCATTCGTGTTGAGCGTTGGGGACATCAAGGTCATGGATTTACTCTACTGCCCGTTTGAAAAGAAATGTAGCGCCTGCGCAAACCGCAACCGCTATACGCTGACCGACGAAAACGGCAGAGAATTTCCCGTTCGGCGGTATAAAACCGGCCAAAACACCTGTCGGTTTGAACTGTATAACTGCGCGCATTTGGTGGCAACGCAAAGCTTTGCAAACGTTTTAACCGACGTTTCCACCTTACCCATGCCCACGGCGAAGGGGGTAATCGAAAATTATAACAGTCAAGAAAAATTAAAGGAAATATTGCCTGTATCCACCCTCGGACACAGCAAAAAGAGCGTTTTATGACCCATTCTCAAACCCGTTTGGAACTGAATAAAATATTATCCGCTTGCAGTGAATTTGCCGTGTTGGACGGCGCCAAAACCGCCCTGCAAGCACTGCAGCCTGCCACGCAGCTCAAAGAGGTCAAGGCGCTTTTGGCGACCACGGAGGAATGCTCGTTGCTCTTATACCGCTACGGCACGGGCAAGGTGGAGTATTTCCCGCCCCTTTTAGACGAATTGAAGCGTGCCAAAAAAGGCTCCACACTCTCCTGCGGCGAGCTGTTGGGAGTAGCGGCGCTCTTGCGTTCGGCAAGGGTGGCGTACAGCTCGATTGAAGGGGTTACCGACGAGGAGCTGCCCAACGTCAAGCGTTTAATCATGCACCTGGCGTTTGAACGCAACTTGGAGGACGATATCCGCAGTAAAATTTTAAACGATACCCAGGTCAGCGATTTCGCCTCCGCCAAGCTGCATTCCATTCGGCAAGAGATTAAACTGTTAAACGAACGAATCCGCGCCAAGCTCGGCGAATATCTGACGGGCGACACGGCAAAATATTTACAGGAAAACATCGTCACCATGCGTGGAGACAGATACGTTTTACCCGTGCGCACCGAGTATAAGCGCAGCGTTAAGGGCTTCATTCACGATAAATCCCAGACGGGCGCAACCGTATTCATCGAGCCCGAACAGGTGCTGGAAATGAACAACGAGCTGCGCTCATTGGTCATTGACGAAAAGGAAGAAGTCGAACGCATTTTGCACGAGCTTTCCGTGCGTATCGGCGCAATCTCCGACGGCTTGATTTCAGACATGGATATCTTATGTACATTGGACGGCTTCTTCGCCAGGGCTGAATACGGCTATAAAACCAAGTCCTCCCGTCCTGCCGTCAACGATAAGGGAATCATTCGCATTATCAAGGGCAGACATCCACTCATTGATAAAGATAAGGTCATTCCCGTGTCGTTATCGCTCGGGGAGAAATATAATTTTCTGCTCGTCAGCGGTCCGAATACGGGCGGCAAAACCGTAACCTTAAAGATGACGGGGCTATTCTGTCTAATGGCGATGTGCGGACTGTTTTTGCCCGCAGCCGAGGGTACGGAAGTGGGCGTGTTCCGTTCGGTATTCTGTGACATCGGCGATGCGCAGAGCATTGAAGAAAGTTTGTCCACTTTCTCCTCACACATCAAAAATATCATCGAAATCACCAAAAACGCCGATGGCAACAGCTTGGTGCTCATCGACGAATTGGGCGGCGGAACTGACCCCGAGGAAGGGCAGGCGCTTGCCCGTGCGGTGACGCAGTATTTACTGCAAAAGGGCGCAAAGGGCATTATTACCACGCACTATACCGCATTAAAGGAATTTGCGTACGCCGTCGGCGGCATTGAAAATGCTTCCATGGAGTTCGACGCGCAAACCCTGCAACCTCTGTACAACATCAAAATCGGTATGCCGGGGGCGAGCAACGCCTTGCTCATCTCCCGTCGGTTGGGGCTCAACGAGCAAATTCTCAATTTGGCGCTCTCCAACCTCTCCGAAGGCACCAAGCAGTTTGAAAATATTCTGCGCCAAGCCGAGGACAGTCGCATTCAAGCCGAGCGTGAGCGCACCGAGGCGCAAAAGGTCAAACGGGAATGGCAGGACAAGGTTGCCGAGTTGAATAGCGAACGTGAGAAATTCCGCGCGGAAAAAGAGAAGTTCTCTTTCAAAGCCAAGAGCGAAGCCAAGCGCATTATTTCCATGCGCACCGCCGAGGCGGAGGAATTGCTTTCGGAAATAGAAAAAATCTTCTCGCAGGAAGAAATTAATCAATCCGACCTCATCCGTGCCCGCACGCTCAAAAATCAGCTTGCCGATAAAATGTATCAAACCGACGAGGAAGAAAGGGTATCTCCCGAATATTTACCCTTGGATACCGCCTCGCTTCGGGTGGGGGATAAGGTCTACGTTCCGGCTATGGACAGCGAGGGCATCGTCCGTTCGCTTCGAACGGAGAAGGGGGAAGCCGAGGTGGAAGTCAACGGCATCCGCGCCCGCATGAAGATAAACTCTTTGTTAATGCCCGCACCCATGCCCAAGAATAAAGACAAAAAGAAAGGGAAAACAAAATTCCGTCCCGCCGAGGGTGTGCAGGTGGTCAAAAACCTGCAAGCGCCCCTGTCGCCGCTGCATGAAATCAACGTCATCGGCTTGACCGTTTCGGAAGCGATTGCCGAAATCGACCCCTTCTTAGACTCGGCGATTATTTCCGGGATTGAAGAAGTAAAAATCGTGCACGGCTTTGGCATGGGTAGGCTGAAAAAGGGTATTCACGAATACTTACGCACGCATATGCGCGTGGCGAGCTACCGCCTCGGCGTATACGGCGAGGGCGAAGGCGGCGTTACCTTTGTCAAAATGAAATAGCGCAATTTTCAAAAACGGGAAAGTTTAACAAAAAATCAGAATACAAATAATATGTATTTTTATTTTGAGGTAAACTATCCTTGTCTGAAAAAAAGAAAATTATCATCGGTTCCAACTTATTCCTGCTCGTCATTGCCTTATTCATCGGCGTTGTATGCCTATACCCCGTGTCCGTACCCACGTCGGCAAAGCAGGGTGTGTACTACCACGGCACAAAGGAGAGCGACTGCGTTTCTCTGCTCGTCAACGTCTATTGGGGCACGCAGGAAGTATATCAGATGCTGGATATTTTAGACGAATATCAAGCCAAAGCCACCTTCTTCATCGGCGGTGCCTGGGCGGACGATAACGCGCAGTGTTTAAAGGAAATTGTAAAACGTGGGCACGAGTTGGGCAGCCACGGTTACTTTCATAAGGACTGCACCACGCTCAATTACGCACAGACGGCGGAGGAAATTACGCTCTCCCGGCGGCTCATTCTGTTGACGACGGGCGTGGATATAACCCTCTTTGCCCCGCCCTCGGGCGCATACAACGATACGACGGTCAAGGTCTGCAACGATTTGGGGTTAAAGACCGTTTTATGGAGCAAGGACACCGTGGATTGGCGGGATAAGAACGCTGAATTGGCGTACACCCGCGCAACCGACGGCGTAGTGGGCGGAGATTTTATTTTAACGCATCCCATGGCGCATACCGTTTTGGCCCTGCCGAGAATTTTGAAAAATTACCAAGAAAAGTGCTTGCGTGCGGTAACAGTCAGTGAAAACATTACATACGGAGGATAGAAGTTTTATTTATTATGGTTAACAGTTATACTTTTGACAACGGATTAAAATTAATCGTCAAGCAAATGGACGGGCTGCTGTCCGTCACTATGGGCATTTTGGTCGGCGTGGGCGGCGCCTACGAAAGCGACCGGGAGGACGGCATTTCGCACTACATCGAGCATATGCAGTTCAAGGGCACGAATAAGCGCAACGCACAGGAAATTTCCGTCGCCTTCGACAACATCGGCGCACAGGTCAACGCCTTTACTAGCAAGGACATCACCTGTTATTATTCCAAAGCCACCTCTGCCCGTGCCGAGCAGGCCTTTGAAATTTTAAGCGATTTGTTTTTGAACTCCACATTTCCCGAAGAGGAAGCCGTGCGTGAAAAGGGGGTCATCGTCGAGGAAATCGCCATGAACGAGGACACGCCCGACGATTTATGCTTGGACTTACTCTCCAACGCCATGTACGGCAAGAGCGGCTACGGCAGAAATATTTTAGGCCCCGTGGACAACGTCAAGGGCTTCAAAAAGGCCGACGTAGACGCTTATAAGGCCAAGTTTTACCGTCCCGAAAACATCGTCATCAGCTTTGCCGGTGCCGTATCCTTTGCGCAGGCAAAGGCAATGGTAGAGCAGTATTTCTCGGGCATGGTCGGCGGAAAATTCATTCAACCGCAAAAACACATCGTGCAACAAAATTGCAGTCTGTTTAAAAATAAACCCATCGAGCAGGCGCACCTCGCCATCGGCTATCCCGGGGTAGCCCGCGCAAGCGCCAACCTGGAAGCCGTGCAAATTATGAACACGCTTTTAGGCAGCGGTATGAGCTCCAGGCTCTTTCAGGAGGTGCGTGAAAAGTTGGGCCTTGCCTATTCGGTATACTCCTACTCCTCGCACTACCGTGAATGCGGTCATTTTTCTATCTACGCAGGCGTCAATCCCAAAAATATTACGCAGGCGTACGAGGCCATTTTACAGGTAATACAAACGGCAAAAAAAGAGGGTGTATCCAAGGAAGAATTTTCCCGCGCAAGAGAACAGCTCCGTTCGGGCAGCATCTTCTCGCAGGAGAGCACTTCCTCGCAAATGCTCTGGTACGGCAGAAATCTCTTACTCGAAGACAAAATCGACTCCTTCGAGGCCCTGCAAGAGCGGTACGATAGGGTCACTCTGGACGACGTCATGCAGGCATTGGAGAACATTTTCAACGAAAGTAAGCGCAGCGTGGCGTTGGTCGGCAACGTCAGCGCAGCGTTACCGCTGTAAGGGCCATGGAGCGAGCCGAGGGCTTTGCGCCCGTATTTGACGCAAACAGCAAGGTGCTGATTTTAGGCAGCTTTCCGTCGGTTAAAAGCCGGCAAACTTCCTTTTATTACGCCCATCCGCAAAACCGTTTTTGGAAAATGCTTTCTGCTTATTTTCATGCACCCATGCCTGAAAATAACGAACAAAAGAAGCAGTTCGTGCTGCAACGCGGAATCGCCCTTTGGGACGTAGTGCAATCGTGTGAAATCATCGGCTCCAAGGACGAAAGCATCCAGAATTATACCGCGGCAGATTTAGATAAAGTTTTAAAATCCGCCGACATTCAACTCATTTTACTCAACGGAAAGCGTGCTTTTTCGGTGTTTGAGGAGAGGTATAAAAATTGCGGCGTACCCTATTTGTGTATGCCATCCACCTCGCCCGCCAATCCCCGTTATGACTACCGCGTATGGGAGCAAGCGCTCGATGCAATATTTTCAACTCATTGAAGAACTCAATCGCCATAAAGACCAAAAATTTGCAGATTTTCAGCAAAAAATCATCAATCCCAGGGCGCAAAAAATTATCGGCGTGCGCACGCCCTTGCTGCGAAAACTCGTCAAAAAATATAAGGGTGAGTATCAAACGCTTGCCGCTTTTTGCGACGAGTATTACGAGGTCGCCTTTTTAAAGCTCAACGTCTTGGCGCTGTTGGAGTATGAGGAGTTTTTACACTATCTCCCCGATGCGGTTAAGTCCATTGAAAATTGGGCGCTCTGCGACACCTTTAAACCAAAATGTATCTCCAAGCACCGTGAGGCATTTTTACCCTATCTTGAAAAATATCTGACGGGCGATGAATTTTTTGCCCGTTTTGCATTAGTAACTCTGCTTAATTTTTACGTAGAAAAAAGCTATCTTTCCTTCATTTTCAACGCACTTCAAACCTGCGATAAAACGCCGTACTATGCGTACATGGGTGCCTCGTGGCTCTTATCCGAGGTATTGGTAAAGCACTTTGCGGAAGGGGTGGAATTTTTACGAAGAAACACCTTGGATATACGCACGCACAACAAAGCCATACAAAAGGCGAGGGAGAGCTACCGTTTGAGCCAAGAGCAAAAGGAACTGTTAAAAACCTTAAAGCGAAAATAATTATGCGATAAGCGATTGACAAATTTTGGCAAATGTATTACAATAGAATACAGTTGAATAAACAAAAATTAAGGAGAATAACACAAAATGTTTGAAAAAGTTTGCGCTGTTTTGGCGGAACAGTTGAATATCCCTGCCGATTCCATTAAACCCACCGACGATATCACCAACGACCTGAACGCCGATTCCATCGACGTAGTCGAAATGCTCATGAGCTTGGAGGATGAATACGGTGTAAAGTTACCCGAAGAATCCTTCGACACCATCAAGACCGTGCAGGACGTTGTAGACGAACTTGAAAAACTTGCAAAATAATCAAATAAGCGCTCCGAAAAGGCTTTTCGGGGCGCTCTCTTTTTTCTCCCATAAAATCATATCTTGACAACTTGCACAAAGCGTAGTATACTGTATGCAAACCATTGTATTGAAAATACGAAAAGAGGATGGACTATGACCTATTCACAGGCAGAACAATATTTAAAGAGCATCTCACAAGAGCAGTTGTTGCGTTTTTATCCCGAGCTTGATTCTATTTCGCAGGAAAAGCTCTTGCGCCAAATTGAGGATACCGATTTTTCGGTATTGGAAAATTTATCCCACCGTCAGGATTTAAGCGGCAAGGGAAAAATTGAGCCCATTTCCGGCTTACGCTTGGAAGAAATCCAAGCGCGCAAGGCAGAATTTTTCGCCGTGGGTAAAAAAGCCATTCAAGAGGGCAAGGTGGGCGCAGTACTCCTCGCCGGCGGTCAGGGCACGAGATTGGGCTTTGACGGACCCAAGGGCGCCTATAACGTCGGCATTACCAAGCCCTTGTATATCTTTGAACAGCAGGTTAAAAATCTCTTGGAGGTCGTAGAGGCTTGCGGTGCGCCCGTTCCGCTCTATATCATGACCAGTGATACCAACCATGCCCAAACCGTAGCCTTTTGGCAAGAGCATAATTATTTCTCTTACCCCAAGGATTACGTTCAATTTTTCGTGCAGGAAATGGCGCCTGCGGTGGACAGATGCGGCAAGGTCTTGCTCTCCGCCAAGGATAAGCTTGCCCTTTCCCCCAACGGCAATGGCGGTTGGTTTACGTCCATGCAAAAGCACGGACTTTTAGAGGACGTAAAGCGCCGCGGCATCGAATGGCTGAATACCTACGCCGTGGACAACGTCTTACAGCGGATTGCCGACCCCGTATTCATCGGCGCAACCATTTTAAGCGGCTGTAATTGCGGCTCCAAAGTCGTGTGCAAAACCTCGCCCGAGGAGCGCGTGGGGGTGCTTTGCTTGGAGGACGGAATGCCCAACGTCATCGAATACTACGAAATGTCCGAAGAAATGGCCAACCTGCGGGATGAAAAAGGCGATTTAAAGTATATTTACGGCGTTATTTTAAACTATCTGTTCTCGGTTCAAAAGGCGTTGGAGATTTTGGATAAAAAAATCCCCGTGCATATCGTGGAAAAGAAGGTGCCGTATGTCGATGAAGATGGCAATACGGTCACGCCCGACGCGCCCAACGCTTATAAATTTGAAACGCTCATCCTGGATATGATCAAGCTCATGGAGAGCTGTCTGCCCTACGAGGTTGAGCGCAAACGGGAATTTGCGCCCGTCAAAAACGCCGTCGGCACGGACAGTGTGGAGAGCGCCAGAGAATTGTTAAAGCAAAACGGCATCGAACTGTAAAAATCAATACCGACTCGGTAAGGAAAAGGAGCGAACAGATAATTTCTGTTCGCTCCTTTGGCTATAAGAGATATATTTATTTTTCCAAATAATTGTTTTTTAAAAACTGTACGTTGAGACCGGTAATTTCCGACGCTTCGTGCACGGAAATAATGGTCTTTTCGTCGATACGCATGACGATGCTTTGCAGCTTTGCAATTTCAAAGCGGTTGACCACGACGTATAAAATTTGCTTTTCCTGCTTGGAGTAGAACCCCATGCCGTTGAACACGGTTACGCCGCGCTTCAATTCCTCGGCGATGGCGGCGGCAATTTGTTCGGCTTTATCGCTGATGATGAACGCCGCCTTGCCCTTATCCAAGCCCTCGACAACGAAGTCTACCGCCTTAATACCCACGGCATACGCTAAAATGGAATAGAGCGGTACTTCCCAGGAGGTATACACAAACGCTGAAACCGTGTATAATATTACGTTATAAATCATCACGAAGGTGCCCACGGTGATGTGCATTTTTTTTGCAAACAGCACGGCAAGCACTTCCACGCCGTCAATGGCGCCGCCGTAGCGAATGGTCAAGCCGCTACCCACGCCCGAGATTAAGCCGCCGAATACCGCCGCCAGCAGCTTATCTTTGCCGACGATGGGCGAGCCGATGGAAAAATCCAAGGGCAGAAGTTGAATGACGAACGCGCCCAGGGAATAGATGGAAATGGCGTAGAGCGAGTAAAAGACGAACTTTACGCCCAATTTTTTATTCGCCAAGAGATAAAAGGGAAAATTGAGCACGATTAAAAAGAGCGGCAAAACCAAATGCTCGGGCGTTACGCTGTTCAAGAGCGCCGCCGTACCCGAAATACCGCTGTCGAAGAGGTTGACGGGCACCAAAAAGAGGGTTACGCCGATTGCATTGATGATACCGGCGAGCGTGAGCATGAGTATATTCAAGGGTGAAAAACTTTTAAAAAATTTCAGCAACGAAAGCGCTCCTTGTACGGTTGGACTGTGATATATTCATTATACAATATAAAGGCGCAAAAAGTCAATGCTCGTATGGATAAAAAAGAGTGAAAAGCAGTTGAAATTCTTGCAAAGAAAAAGAAAATTTTGTATAATATGCGTATACGGAGAAATTATATTATGGCAAAACCCAAGAGCACAATCAGAAATTTTTGCATCATCGCCCACATCGACCACGGTAAGAGTACTATCGCAGACCGAATTATAGAACTTACCGGTCAGGTCTCCAAGCGGGATATGTCTGCACAGCTTTTAGACAGCATGGACATCGAGCGTGAACGTGGCATCACCATCAAGCTCACGCCCGTCAGAATGTTCTACGAGGCGTTGGACGGCGTGGAATACGAGTTCAACCTCATCGACACCCCCGGCCACGTCGACTTCACCTATGAGGTCAGCCGTTCGCTCGCCGCCTGCGAGGGGGCGCTTTTAATCGTAGACGCCACGCAGGGCGTAGAGGCGCAAACGCTCGCCAACGTATATTTGGCACTCGATAACAATTTGGAAATTATTCCCGTCATCAATAAAATCGACCTTGCCTCGGCGGATATCGAGGGTGCCAAGAGCGAGATAGAGGATATCATCGGTCTGGACGCGTCGTACGCTCCCTGCGTTTCGGCAAAAGAGGGCACGAATATACGGGATATTTTAGAGGCAATCGTAAAATATTTCCCCGCTCCCGAAGGCGACACCGAAAAGCCGCTCAGCGCACTCATTTTCGACAGCTATTACGATAACTATAAGGGCGTTATTCTATTCGTCCGCATCAAGGACGGTTCGGTCAAGGTGGGCACTAAAATTAAAACCTTCCTCTCGCCCACGGTCTACGAAGTCACCGAGGTCGGCGCCTTTTCTCCCCGTCTGCAGCCCAAGGAAATTTTACAGGCAGGCGAGGTAGGCTATATCGCCGCATCCATTAAATCCATAGAGGACGTAGCCGTCGGCGATACGGTCACAAACGCCTTAAACCCCGCACCCATGCCCTTGCCGGGCTATAAAAAGGTGCAGCCCGTTGTGTTCTGCGGTATCTTCCCGTTGGACGGCAGTAAGTTCAACGATTTAAAGGACGCCATCGGCAAATTAAAGCTCAACGACGCCTCGCTCACCTTCGAGCCGGATAGCTCGGTGGCGCTCGGCTTTGGCTTCCGCTGCGGCTTTTTAGGCCTGTTGCACATGGAAATTATACAAGAGCGCATCGAGCGTGAGTTCAATATGGACATCATCACCACCGCGCCCTCGGTCAGCTATAAGGTGCATAAGACGGACGGCGAGGAGTTCTTTGTGGACAATCCCTCGCACTTACCGCCCACTTCGGACATCGAGTACATGGAAGAACCCATGGTCAAGGCGGAAATATACATTCCGCCCGATTACGTCGGGGCAATCATGGAGCTGTGTCAGGATAAGCGAGGCATCTTCAAAAATATGGAATACGTCGATTCCAAACGCGTGCGCATTGAATACCGTCTGCCCCTCAACGAAATCGTATACGACTTCTTTGACGAGCTCAAATCCCGCACCAAGGGCTACGCCAGCTTCGACTACGAATTGGTCGGGTATGAGCGTTCCAAATTGGTCAAAATGGACATTTTACTCAATGGCGAGGTCTGCGACGCGCTCTCCATCATCGTGCACGAGGACAGAGCCTACCCCCGTGGCAGAATGCTCTGCGAAAACTTAAAGGATACCATTCCCCGTCAACTCTTTGAAATCCCCGTGCAGGCGGCAATCGGTGGCAAAATCATCGCCCGCGAAACGGTCAAGGCCGTGCGTAAGGACGTACTCGCCAAGTGCTACGGCGGCGACATCACCCGTAAGAAAAAGCTCCTCGAAAAGCAGAAAGAGGGTAAAAAGCGTATGCGTCAAATCGGCAGCGTAGAGGTTCCCTCCGAAGTGTTCATGGAGATTTTAAAGACCAATAAGGATAAGTAATTCTTTTTTTAAAAACAGCAAACTATCAATGGAGGGGGTACCCATGCCCGGAATTTACGTTCATATCCCGTTTTGCAAGCAAAAATGCTCGTATTGCGATTTTTGTTCCTTTCCCGATAAATCGGCGTACGAGGAAGCGTACATGGCTTGCCTGTATAAGGAAATGTCGCTTAGAAAGGACCAATTAAAGGACTATACCTTCGATACAGTTTATTTCGGCGGCGGAACGCCCTCGCTCATCGACGCCAAATACATCTACGGCGCCGTCAATCAGATACAAAAATGCTTTTCTCTCTCCAAAAACCCCGAAATTACCTTGGAGCTCAACCCCGGTACGATCAGCGAAAGCAAGGTAAAAACCTATAAGCTTGCGGGCGTCAACCGTTTCTCCATCGGACTGCAAACGGCAATCGACGAACAGCTCGCCGATTTAAACCGCATCCACAACGTGCGCGATTACGTGTACGCCACCACCCTTTTAAAGGGTGAAAACTTTTCCACGGATATTATGCTCGGCTTAAAGAACCAAACCAAGGACGACTTGTATAAGACCGTGGAGCTTGCCGACAAATGCGGTTCGTCGCACATCTCCATGTACGCCCTCACCGTAGAGGACGGTACGCCCATCTATACCGACTATTTGAACGGCGAATTGCCCGATTCGGACGAGGTAGCCGAGCTGTACGAGTACGGTCGTTCGCTCTTAAAGGAGCGTGGCTTTGACCGCTATGAAATTTCCAATTTTGCCAAAAAGGGCAAGGAGAGCAAGCACAATCTCAACTATTGGCGTCGGGGCGAATACGTCGGGTTCGGGCTTTCGGCAAGCTCGTATCTCATGGGCAACCGCATCACCAATACCTTTGATTTGGACGAATATATGAAGTGTATTCTCTCGGGCTTTATCCCTGCGGTGGATAGCGAAGGGGTGTTGAAAAAGGACGCCATGTTCGAAAAAATCATGCTCGCCCTGCGCACCGAAAACGGTTTGGATATCACCGAGTTTGAACGGGAATTTTCGGTGAGTTTTACCGATAAATACCGCACGGCGCTGCAAAAAAATAAGGAATATTTACAGGTAAAAGGCAGCCGTTTGAGCATTAAAGAGCAATATTTATACGTCCAGAACGGCATTTTAATGTCCTTCATGGAAGAAAACGAAAAAAAGTAATCAAAGAAAAAAACAAAAAAATTGCGTTCGGGCGCACCGCTCGGGCGCATATTTTTTTATCAAAAGGGCAATAGTAGGGTATATTCAAAATTTTTAAGGAGGCGCAACGTATGAACCCTTTTGAGTTAAAACCCAAAAAAATGGAATCCACGTATGAAAATTGGAAGGAATTGACTCCTAAATCTTACGACAAATACCAAACCGACCCCTATACCAAGACCCGTATCATCTTGGCAAACGGAGCAGAGTATGAAGCCGTCAAGTTTTCCCACCAGTTTGCAAGGCACTGTCCCAACAACGATATCCGTCGGGCGCTGGCTGCCAGCCGCCGTGGCGAGGCGCAGCAGCAAAAGAAAATTTCCGCATTAAAGCCCAAGGACGAAACCCTTTTGGAAACCACTATTTCCTACGAACAGCTTGCCGTCGATTTAACCGCTATTTTAGCCCAACGGGAAGCCAACAGGAGCATCGTCAACCAGCTTAATTTTGCGCTTTTGGAGGACTTTGACCATCTGTACCGCTTCTCCGACCTCTTGGAACAGGACAACGGCGAAATGTTCGACGTGCTCATCGGGCACTACACCGAAATCATGCCCGGGCGTCCGACCATTGCCGAGCACCGCCACCCCAACGACGACGTCCGTTACCCCGTCGATTTTCACACAGCGGACGTGCTCTCCCGCTTAAACGTCAACATCATCACGGCGGCGGAGCAGCAGACCATGAACTACTATATGAACATCGCATCCTTCTATCCCACCGACCAGGGCAGACGTCTGTTCAATGAAATCGGCATGATTGAGGAGCAGCACGTTTCGGGCTACGAGAGTTTATTGGACCCCACCTGCACTTGGCTGGAGAGTCTTTTAATGCACGAATATACCGAGTGCTATTTATACTACTCTTGTTATATGGATGAGACCCATGCCCAAATCAAACGCGTTTGGGAGAAGGCGTTTGAGGACGAGGTAGCCCATTTGCACTTGGCGGCAGAGCTGCTCAAAAAGTACGAGGGCAAGCATTGGCAACAGGTCATTCCCAAGGGCGAATTTCCCATGCTCTTGCAGTTCCATGAGAACAAGAACTATATCCGTGAGGTATTAAAATCCGTCCGTCTGACGGCGCTCAAAGAGGGATATATCCCCGTCAACGACCTTTCGTCCAACGCCGATTTCTTCCGCTATCAAAACATCGTCTGTCCCGACGAGGTCAAGGTGCCGTCCCATACCTTCATGTCGCTGTATATTGAAAAGAACGGTCAGGACCTACGCTACGAGGAGAAGCCGCACCCCATCGTTGAGTTGCGTCGCCGTGACGAGGACAACGCCACCATTGCCCGAAAGAAAAATGCATAACTGCATATCTGTTCATGTGTAAACGTGCAGATATGTGCATAATAAAAAACGTCGAAGTTTTTTCTTCGGCGTATTTTATTTATCATTCGTCCATACATTCTATTCCCATACGTAGCCCAATTTTAACTCCTTCCAAAAAATACCCGTCCATTTCTTCACAGCGAGCAAATCCGTCTTTGTCAATAAAATCGTTGAAAAGATTGAAGTCTTCTTTAGAAAGTTTTTTCTCCAATTTTTCATATATTTCATCTGCTTGTTTTCTATATTCACGGTCTATAAAGGGAGACATATCATATCTTCCCCGTTCGCCCCTAAAAATCTGCAGAATAATTGAATTTTTCATAATAGGTCTCCTTAATTTATAAATATTAAAAATTGCATCTCTTTATAAGCAAGTAGTATTGTATTATAGCAGATAAAATTAAAGAAAAAATAACTTATAACAAACATTGTTATAAAATTTCTGCAATCAATTTATTATTTAAAAAGAAAATTTTAAAGATAAAATTACCATTCCAATATTTTCGGTTGTTTTCCTTGTGATTTTTAAGAAAATATGCTATAATACCAATTAAAATTATGAAAACTCTATTGACAAACGCAGACCAACAAAATATACAATACGCAGGCGAGCTTTTGCGCCAGGGCGAAATTGTGGCAATTCCCACCGAAACGGTCTACGGCATCGCCGCCGATTGCACCAATCAAAGTGCGGTGGAAAAAATTTTTCTCGCCAAGGGCAGGCCGCAGGACAATCCGCTCATCGTACATATCGCATCACGGAATATGTTAGAGGGTGTGGTAGCCCGCTTCCCGTCCCGTGCGCAAAAATTGGCAGACGCCTTTTGGCCCGGCCCGCTCACCCTCATTTTACCCAAAGGGGAAAAGCTCTGCGCGGCAACCACGGCGGGGCTGGACAGCGTAGGCGTACGTTTTCCCGCGCATCCCGTGGCACAGGCGGTCATTCTGGCGGCGGGCGTGCCGTTAAGCGCCCCCAGCGCCAACATCAGCGGTAAGCCCTCACCCACCTCTGCCGAGGACGTATTTTCGGACATGGATGGCAGATTGCCCCTCGTCTTGGACGGTGGAGAGTGCAACGCAGGAGTGGAATCCACCGTATTATCCCTGTTGGACGATATTCCCGTACTGCTTCGCCCCGGCTACGTCACCAAAGAGCAGATAGAGCAAGTGCTGGGTGCACCAATTTCCGTTGCCAAGGCAATTTGCGAACAGGTGCAGCCGCAGGAGAAGGTGCTTTCTCCCGGTATGAAATACAGGCACTACGCCCCCGAAGCCGAGCTGGTGCTGCTGCGCGGAAGCTTTGCCGAGTTTGCCGATTACGTCGGGGGTAAAAATGAACAAAACGCCTATTGTCTTTGCTTCGACGGCGAAGAGGACAAGCTACCCATGCCCGCGTTCCCGTACGGAAAAGAGGGGGATGGCGCGGCGCAAGCGCACAGCATCTTCAAGCTGCTGAGGCACTTAGATAAAATCGGCGCGCAAAAGGTATACGTTCGCTGCCCCCAAAGTCAAGGGGTGTCCCTCGCCGTATTCAACCGCTTATTGCGCGCGGCGGCCTTTCGGATTATAGAGCTATCCCATAAAAATTAACCTGTTCAAAGGAGCAAATACAATGAAAAATACAGTCAAGGTCAATGCAAAAAAACTCTTAAACGGAGCTACCATGCCCACGTACGGCTCGGCATACGCCGCAGGAGCCGACCTCTATGCCTGCATCGAGGGAGAGGGTAAAATTACAATCCTGCCCCATCAAACGGTGTTGGTGCATACGGGTATCGCCATGGAAATTCCCGAAGGACTGGTGGGCTTGGTCTACGCCCGCAGCGGCTTGGCGAGCAAGAGAAATTTAGCCCCTGCCAACAAGGTGGGTGTCATTGACAGCGATTACCGCGGCGAAATTATGGTGGCGCTCCATAACCACGGCGAAGCTGCGCAAGAAATTATGAGCGGCGAGCGCATCGCTCAGCTTGTGCTCACGCCCTACGTCACCGCCGAGTATCAGGAAGTAAGCGAGTTATCTGCCACCGTGCGCGGTGAAGGCGGATTCGGTTCCACGGGGACGAAATAATGCGGATGCGTCATAAACCCAACCTGGAAGAGCGCTTGCATCAATGTCTGGACGTTATGCCCGTATTCGGCGTGCCGGACAGAAATTTGAAGCGTATGCTCCAGGAGTATCAAAATTACCTGAATTTAAAAGAGATTTTCGGCAACGACAATCCCGTATATTTAGAGCTCGGCTGCGGCTGCGGCGGTTTTTCCATTGAACACGCCAAGCGCTATCCGGACATCAATCTTTTGGCTGTCGAGCGCATGAACAACGTCATCATCACCGCTTTGGAAAACGCTAAAAAAGCCGATTTGCCAAATTTGCGCTTTTTGAATATTCCCGTCGAGGTTTTGGAATGCTATATTCAAAGAGGTGAAATTTCCCGAATTTATCTCAATTTTTCCACTCCCTTGCCCGAAACCACGAGGGAAAAACAGCGCTTGACATCCAAGCGGTTTTTAAATATTTATCGCAATCTGCTCTGTGAGGGCGGGGAAATTCATCAAAAAACCGACAGCATGCACTTTTTTGAATATTCCCTGCAACAGCTCTCAGAGCATGGCTTTACGCTGCAAAACATCAGCTTAAACCTGCACGAAAGCGAGTATGTCAAGGACAATATTATTACCGAGTACGAGAAAAAATTTCTCGAAAAAAATATGCCCATCTACCGTTTGGAAGGGGTAAAACAGTAATTAAAAGTTAATCTATCAACTGTATTTCTATGCAAACTACCGTCTTTTTTCCCTTGCCCGAATATTTATTGCCTTGGTTTTATGCCAATCAGCGCAACCTGCCTTGGCGCCAAAGTAAGAACGCCTACGCCGTGTGGGTGAGCGAGATTATGCTCCAACAGACCCGTGTGGAAGCGGCAAAAGCACACTATATCCGCTTTATGCAGGCGCTGCCTACCGTGTTTGATTTGGCTGCTTGCGAGGACGAAACCCTGATGAAGCTGTGGGAAGGGCTGGGCTATTATTCCCGTGCGAGAAATTTAAAAAAATGCGCTCAACAGGTGGTGGAGGAATACGGCGGCGTGTTCCCGAGCGATAAAAAATTACTGCAAAAATTACCGGGCATCGGGGAATATACCGCAGGCGCCGTATCGTCGATTGCTTACGAGCAAAAGAACCCCGCCATCGACGGCAACGTTTTACGAATTTGCGCGCGGATCGAGGGGAATTTTGCTCCCATTGACAGCGTAGAAAGAAAGCGTGCGCTGTACCAAAAATTACAGTCGGTCTATCCCGACGCGGCAGGGGACTATACGCAGAGCTTAATGGAATTGGGCGCGCTCATCTGTCTGCCCGAAACTCCAAAATGCAATATCTGTCCCATGCAGGGCAGGTGCGTTGCCGAGCGGGACGGGCTGCAAAGCACGCTCCCCGTTATCCCCAAAAAAGCCGAAAAAAAGAAAGTGACGCTCTCGGTATTCGTCTTGAAAACGCCCAAGGGCATACTTTTGTGCAAACGCCCCGATAAGGGCGTTTTGGCGGGGATGTGGCAATTCCCCAACGTGGAAGTCGATCCAAAAAATCCGCTGTCGTTAAAGATGCAGCTGGGGGGATTGGGCATAAAAAACTACACCGTCTTAAAAGAACAAGGGCATACCCATGTCTTTACGCATTTAATTTGGGATATGACGGCGTATTTGGTGGAAACCTCGGACATGCCCCCTGCATTTTTGTCTTTTTCGCTACAAGAATTGGAGCAAAACGTATCCCTTGCTACAGCGTTTAAATGGTGCTTGCGTTTACTGTGAGCAATAGTCGCAAAAACCATTGCATTTTTTGTAGATATATGATACAATAATAAGGATATTATTTCATTATTCGGAGGAAGTATGCCTGACGGCTCTACACCGCTGATTGTGGTGTTATTGATTTTAATTATATTATCCGCACTCTTTTCGTCCACGGAAACCGCATATTCGTGTTTCAGTAAAATAAAACTCAAGGGCATGGTCAACGCCGGCAATGTGCGCGCGGAAAAAGTACTCGCCCTCGGCGAAAAGTTTGAAAGCCTGCTCTCTGCCGTGCTCATCGGCAACAACATCGTCAATCTCTCGGCGGCGGCAGTGTCTGCCGGTCTATTCGTCCTGCTTTTGCAGGGTACGGGAGTGGACCCCTCGGTCGTTTCTACCATCGTATTGACCGTGGCAGTCCTGATTTTTGGGGAAATTACCCCCAAGCTGTTTGCCAAAACCTATCCCGAAAAAATGGCAATGCTGCTCTATCCCTTCGCTATTTTTTCCTATTATATTTTATACCCGCTCAACATCGTCTTTCAAGGGTATCAAAAGCTCATTGCGCATCTTTTTAAAATGCACCCCGACGACGTCATTACAGACGAACAGCTCATGACCATCGTGGACGAGGCTGAAGAGGACGGTACGCTCAAGGAGGAGGAATCCGACCTCATTCGCTCGGCATTGGAGTTTGACGACTTGAAGGTAGGAGATATTTTAATCCCCCGTGTAAGCGTTGAAGCTATACCCATCACCGCGGGCATGGATGCCATTTTAAAGGTGTTCCAGCAGACCGGCTATTCCCGTTTGATCGTGTATAAGGACACCATCGATAATGTCCTGGGCTTTATCCACGAAAAGGATTTTTATCAGAGCTATTTTGAAAAAAAGACCAACATTCGCAGCATTATCCAGCAGTTATTCTTCACGGCAGAGCACACTCGCATATCTCTGTTGCTTCGCAAATTACAGGCGCGCCGCTGTCAGATGGCGGTGGTCACCGATGAATACGGCGGTATGCTCGGCATCGTTACGTTGGAAGACATTTTAGAGGAATTGGTCGGTGAAATTTACGACGAGCACGACGACGAGGATATTCCCTTCCATGAAAACGACGACGGCTCGTTGACAGTCGAGGGCTTTTGCGAAATTGACCTGTTTTTCGACGAGGTTGGCTTTACCACCGAGTCGCAGTCCAACACCTTTGGCGGTTGGCTCATCGAGCAGTTCGGTGAAATTCCGCATACGGGCAGAAAAATCAACGTAAACGGCTATGAAATCAAGGTGTTGAAGGCTTCCCGTAAATGCGTATTACAGGCTTCGGTCAGGCCGACCAAGAACGAGCAAGCAGCTTCTTAAATTATATAAATCAAAAGCAAAAAGAGCCACGGGCGCGCCCGTGGCTCTTTAATATTTTCAGTTGTTTTTTATTCTTCCCAAACGAACACGTCCTCAACGTTTTTACGCCGTTTTTCGGGCATGGTATCGTCCTCTTTTGCATATCCCAAAGTAATAAACAGCGGGATTTCGTTTTGCGTATTCAAAACGCTCTTTACCTTTTCGGGGTTGCTGTAACCGATAATACAGCTATCCAAGCCCTTTTGCTTTGCAAGCAACACGAGATGCGCCGTTAAAATGCCCAAATCCACCTTTGCCCAGCGGTTGGGTGCAACCTTGCCCTGCAGGCGGGCGAGGTACTGCGCCTGCGTTTCCTCGATTGCGAGCAATACGGGCGCTTGCATTGCGTGTTTATTCAGTCCTGCGTCCGTCAGCGCTTGGGCAAGCGCGTCCTTTTTCTCGCCGCAAAAGGCGTGAATTTTCCAAGGCTGTGAATTGCAGGCAGAGGGCGCCTTGACTGCCGTCAGGCAAATTTCCTCCACCAATTTTTTATCCACGGGCGTGTCGGCGTAATTTCTGCAGCTGTAACGCCCTTCAATCAACTCATTCAGCGTCATTGTTTCCCACCAATTTAATTTTAATCGGGCATCTCTTCATGGAACAGAGCGCTTTTTCCACTACGTTTTCCACGGTAAAGCCGAAGTGCTTAAAGAGCACGCCTGCAGGTGCGGAAGCGCCAAAGCTCTCCATGGCGATAATTTCGCCGTAGTCGCCTGCGTAGCGGTACCAGCTGTGAGGCGTAGCCGCTTCCACGCAAACTCTCGCTTTAACCGAGCGGGGCAGAACGCTGTTCTTATATTCTTCGGTCTGTTTTTCAAACTCTTCCAAGCAAGGCATGGATACTACTCTTGCCTTAACGCCCATTTCTGCAAGCTTGGCTTTGGCGTTCATACAGAGCTCGATTTCCGAACCCGTACCCATTAAAATAACCTGAGGGGTACCTTCGCAATCGTCCAGGATATAGCCGCCCTTCAAGGCGTTCAGGCCGGAGTTTTCATACTGCGGCAAGTTCTGGCGGGAAAGCACCAACGCCGTGGGCTGGTTGCCGTTCATTGCCGAAACGTAAGCTGCCGCCGTTTCCTTGCCGTCTGCGGGGCGGAATACCTTCAAGCCGGGAATGGAGCGCAAGCCGATGAGCTGTTCAATGGGCTCGTGGGTGGGGCCGTCCTCGCCGACGCCGATGGAGTCGTGCGTGAAGATATAGAATACGGGCAATTTCATAAGCGCCGATAAACGGATGGCGTTTTTGCAATAATCGGT
>JAFVZP010000037.1 GCA_017508105.1 Clostridia bacterium | reverse complement strand
TACCTACTGCAACAAGGCCGTTACCTCTTACGTAGTACTGAGCGCCATCTACGGTAATCATACCAAGGCTCTTTTGAATTATATCATTCACATAATAGTGAAGATCGCCTTCGGCATCTGCTTTAATTCCGGTAAATGCATTTTCATCAATCCAAGGACCGATAAACTTGCCATCTTCGCCAAAGTCATAATAACCGGGCTTCAAGTGACCGCAACCGGTGTAGCCCGCGCCTACGTAGTATTTACCTACTGCAACAAGGCCGTTGCCTCTTACGTAGTACTGAGCGCCGTCTACAGTGATCATACCAAGGCTCTTTTGTACAACGCCGTTTACATAGTAGTGAAGCTCTCCGTCATCGCCGGTTTGAACGCCGTTAAGGCTCTTATCAATCCAAGGGCCGACAAACTTACCGTCTTCACCAAAGTCGTAGTAACCGGCTTTCAAGTGACCGCACCCGGTGTAGCCTGCGCCTACGTAATACTTGCCCACTGCAACAAGGCCATTGCCTCTTACGTAGTATTGAGCGCCATCCACAGTGATCATACCGAGGCTCTTTTGTACAACACCGTTTACTAAGTAACAATAATTTCCGTTATGTAAAGAATAGATGCCGCTTTCTTGGTTATAGATTTTGATGAGTTCACCCGTTACATTGTCAAAATGATAGAGCCAAGTAGGTTGATTATAACCTACCTGAAGCACTTGATAACCAAGGTAGAGATAACCGTCTTTATCGAAGCAGTACGTTTTACCGTCAATCTCTTCCAAGGTATTATTTGCCCATCTATGGCAATCGGGACCGTAGAAATACTGAATCTTTCCGTCTTCGGTCGTATGCCATACGCCGTCGGTCAAATTACCCTCGTTGTCGAATACGTAAGTAATACCGGCGCAGTCGCCGTTTATAAATTTATAGGTACCGGTAATGGCAGTCTTTTCATCCCATCTGAAATAGTTCCAGGTGCCGTCAATAAGATGCCAGCCGTTTTGCAAGTCGCCTGCAATCGCATAGCTATAACCGCCGGAAGTCTTGTTATAGAACTTACCGGTATATTTGCCTGAAAATACGCCGTCATTGCCGAAATCAAGGTAGAAGCCGTCTACCAAATTAACGCCGGTAAGCGCAATACCGTCCAAATAATACTTGGTATTATCGGTATTCCAACCCTCGACAACAATGCCGTCTACATAGGTCTTGCCATCGGTGTATTCGCCGTTGAATACCTTACCGCATTCACACTTGAGTACGCCGCCAACAACAGTATAGTTGTGTCCGTTTGCAGGGATAATGGTACCCCAATCAATTACGGAGCCGCAAGCGCCGCCATGCCCCTGACAAGCAGCGTCGGCAGTAGCGTTGTGTACATTTTCTATAGCACCGCAGTCACAGCCTACGCAGAAGATTCTGCCAATATACCCTGCGGTGGTGCAAGTAGCTTCCTTGTTTTGAGCAGTACCTGCGATATGGATGTGATTACTGATCTTGCCTTGTCTATGTTCCTTATCCGAAGTATTGGGATCTTCCTTGACCCAGTTCCAGTTAGCATCGTAGTGACCGTCTGCACGGTAGCGATTCATCTCGGTCAAGATGTGCTTTTCGTCGGAAGTAAAGGTATCGGTGGTTGCGTCTGTATAAGTGACGATACCGGAGTCGATTTGCATCTCGATGCGGTACATACGGGTACCGTCGGACATCCACATACCGTAAGGCGTCATCATCTTATAAGAGTCAACCTGACCGGGATTCTTGGAAACAACGCCCAAATCGATAAAATGAGAATTCTTCCAACCCAAAGGTTCCCAAGTACGTACGGGCATGATTGCCAGAGCGGTCTCGCCGGAAACCTCAATTTCACCCGTGCGGGTGATGGTGATGGTAGCAGTGTTGAAATCTTCATTGATGGAATACTCAGAGGTAAAGCCGTAAGGCACTTCCATACCTTTGAGTTCCCAGTGACTGATGCTGTCTAAATCGATGGTGGCGGTCACAGACTGCACATCCTCGATGTTTTTAGCCATCAGTTTAAAGTATTGTACGGAGCCAAGAGGCACCAACGCAGTGTTGGGCGCTTCTAAATATATGTTACCGTTTGCCTGATTTACAACCACCTGACGTTCGATAGCGCCCATGTTGCCAGCATTGTCGCAAATTTCAAAGCGGAAGGTATGCGTGCCGTTGCTTAAAGTGATACCGTCCAACATAATGTTGCCCTCATTGGAGCAAGTAACGCCCTTGGCGACCTCAAAACCGTCAACATACACTTTGGCAGAGCTAATATTCAAACCGGTGTAATTGATCATCTGCGTGTTGTCAGCGGCGGGAGCCACCACAGTGATGGTGTTTTGGGTGATGGTTTGACCATTCATAGCCACCTTGCTGTCGGCAGTTTCAGAAATATAAATGTCGGAGAAAACAGGGTTTTCACGATCTTCTACTGCATCAGAGTAATCGGCGGTGATATCATCGATGTAGAACACAAAATCGTCATAAGGATTCCAAATAGTGTTATTACTATCGGTGGTGCTGAACGCCATCGCAGAAATTTGGGTCAACCCGCTTACAGGAACTCGGAAGTAGTACCAACCATCCTCATTGGGGCTAACATTGGCATTCTTAAAGCCCTGATAAGTAAACATGGTTACGCCGCTGGAGCCCGTTATGGTTGCATCGGGGCAGGTAATAGTAGACTTCTGGTATAAAGTTACCTGAATTTTACTCATTTCCTTCACGGGAATGTACATCCACATACCCACATAAGTAGCACCGGTTATGTCCACGGGATCAAAGTGTAGCATGACAGAGTAGCCGCCGGCTGCAGTACCCCAGCTATTGTCCACGTTGACAGCAAGAGCCTTCTCGCCGTTGCGAACCTCGCCCGTATTCTTATCTACGACCCATGCTTCGCCCATTTCCTGACGGCCGGCAGGTCCGGTAGCACCGGAAGCGCCGTTGCGGTCATAGTAGAAGGAGCGCATGGTGAAATCGCTGTCCACAGAGTCTTCAAAATCCATCAAGACCTCGGAACCCTTGCCGAAGACCAAAGTAGTGGAAGCAGTAATGTCCTCGTCGTACTTCAAAGTAGCAGTTAAGGCGCCGCTGGTCAATCCGGTGGACACATCGCAAGCAGTGAACTCACCGTTCGTAATGGTTCCCAGCGTAGGATCAGACAGACTGTAAGTTACGTCGCCGTCCTTGAGTGCCACGGGGATCATGTTGTAAGTAGCATTCACGCTAAGGGGAACAGTCTTGCCGTAGGGCACAACGGTATTATCGTTGGCAAAGGCAATTTCGGGAATAACTACGTTAACTGTAGTTTGTCCTACGACTTCGCCCTTATACATCATTTGAATGATTGCAGCGCCCACGGTACCGTTGGAGGTGAATACGCCATCCGCAACAGTACCCATACTGCCGTTAGACAAACTCCAAGAAATATCCGCAGGAATTTCAGCCGCACCACCGACTGCATCAGCACCAATCGCCGAAACGGTAACAACGGATTCGGGCGTTACGTAATTGTACTCCGGAGTAAGAACTGCGGTATCAAACTCGCCGTCGCCCTTTGCCGTGGAGTAAATGATAAGACCCGTAGATACAGGACGTTCGCCACCGTCGGAAGGCGTGTTTGTAACCACGTAGTTATTAGAGCCCTGAGGCTTGGTTACGTATGTAGCGGAACCGCCTTCATCATATTTAACGGCAGCTACGCAGCCCTTCTCTACCAAGAGTTGCGCCAATTCGTAGCGGGTCAAACCTGCAGATTTGGTTTGGTTACCGTTGGCGTTAATAAAGACTACCTTGCCGTCGGCAGTAATGCCCACAGCAGAACGGGGATATTTAGCATTATCCTCTTGTTTATAGGTGCTTTGACCTTCCCAAACAAGAACTTCGTTTGCACCGACAGCTTCCCAAATCTGATTTTTCACACTTTCATAATCGCCCGCACGGCCGATATAGGGGGTGCCATCCTTCAAGATAGCAAAGAAGGGATGACTGTTGGGATTGCTACCGTTACCGTTTACGCCTTCCATATAGAATGCACCTGCGGGTTGACCGGTTGTCATATTATAATAAGAACCGTTCATACCAACGATAGCTGTATACTGTTCGCCACGCGCCTCGTATTTAGCTTGATGTGCTGCAACCTGTTCGGTCATCTTAGCCATGCCGTGGTTGACGCACTGTGCGCCGACATAGCTGGACTGAACGCCGACAGTATCCACGTTTAAATCAGCCGTTGCAACAAACAACTCTACTCTTTTACCGTTTCTATCATAAATAACGGTTTCATTCTGGGTTACACCGGGAGCCAGAGTTGTTTCAACGTCGGATATCACTGTCATATCGGATGCCACTGAAAGCGCCGCAAAAACACTGACAGGAATAGCGCAAACAAGTGAAGCAACCAAAACAACCAGCATGATCGCTGAAATCAAACGAAGTTTAATTTTGTTTTGTTTCATAACAAAAACCTCCTTTTTATTTTATATATAAACCGACATCGTCGGATTATTTTTATTTGTAAAAGTTTAATAGGTCAGTTCTTTCACCAAATCGTGTCGGATAAGGTCACAGCCATCCCTACCGATTGCTTTGACTCTATCAATTGCAGTTTGGTGCTTGTCTTTCAATTCCTGTAAATCGTCTGCCTGTACGGTAAACCCGCCCATGCGATCACCGCTGCAAGTAATAGTTTTATACTCAGTACCCCTGGAAGAGAATATATAATATTCGGAAATAATCCCCTCTTTTTTGAGTTCTTCAAAGCCTTCCGCATGGTCAAAAACGCCCGGCTTACAGTATAAAAACGTATTGGAAACATATTTACTTTCCGCTACCAATTCATCGACGTGCGGCTTTTTACCAAGCGTCAGGTCTGCAACGGCTTTAATTACGTCAAAACCGCTTGCCTTTTTGATAAGCCGATACTTAATACAACCACCCGTACGAGCGCAAAATTCAAGAACAGAAATTCGCTTACCGTCGCAAATCATTTGAATGAGCATAGGTGAATCTTTTAAATGAAAGGCATCCGCAATCTTTTGCGCCGTATCTCGAATGGTTTGCTTAACTTCTTCCGAGAGCGGGGCGGGATTTTTTGTTCGATAGATAACAAAGCGATCTTTATCGGCAATTTTATCATTAATAGATATCGCCAAAACATGTGCTATGCCGTTTTCTACATACACATCAACGGTGAGTTCTTCGCCTACACAGAATTCTTCTACGATGGCTGTCTTGGTTCGACTGATCTCGACGGCTTCATTGAAAGCCTTTTTCATTTCTTCATGGTTTAGAACCTTTCTTACCCCACGTGAACTATACGAATCCACCGGTTTAACAATGAGCGGAAACTGAAAATCTTTAATTTTATCTTGATCATAACGATCCATGACAACGTGCTTTGCCGTGGGTATACCGTTTTTAATGAAGATCTCCTTCATATAGTGTTTATCGGATACTAAGGTTGCGGTATGAGAATCAATATAGCAGGGCAATCCAAGTCGTTCGGAAACTTTTGCTGTAATCAACAACACCTGATCTGCACAGGCGGTTAAAACCAAATTCACCTTTTCTTTTAAAGCAAGCTGATAAATCCCCTCCTCATCCAACGTGGACACAGGATAAAACGCATCCGCATAAGCGGTTGCAACTGCTTTTGGATTTTTGTCTGCCAATATGGTATAGATTCCGCGAGATTTCAATTCCTGAATAAGTGCTGCCTGCGAAATTCCGCCGGCTAGAACGAGTGCTTTCATATATATCTCTTTAATTCATTTTATCACTTGTCATATCCTCGGATATAACTACTGTTTCAGACGTTTCTTCGGGAATATAAAACTTGGAAAAACGGCTTATTCCACGGTATTCTGGTTTAACTTCAGTCCCCTGCTTTTTGAATACGAGCAGAACTGTCTTAAAAAGGATAATGATATCCAACCAAAAAGTGAATTTTTTGACGTATTCAACGTCGTATTGAATACGTTCTTCCCACCAAATATTGTTGCGGCCCTTGATTTGAGCTAAGCCCGTAAGACCGGGCCGCATATCAAAACGAAGGTTCTCTTCCCCGATACATCTAGGCGCTTGATAATCCAGCATAGGGCGTGGACCAATGAGCGACATAGTGCCGTTCAGAACGTTAAACAACTGCGGTAACTCGTCAAGGCTGGTTTTTCTGAGAAATTTTCCGACCTTTGTAATGCGGTCCTCGGACATAATTTCCTCACCATTGGAATCGTACCGCTCGGGAATCATGGTTCGAAATTTATATATAACGAACTTCTTTCCGTTTTTACCGATTCTCTGCTGTTTATATATCGCAGGCCCTTTTGAGGTAAGTTTGATTATAATGGGAATAATAATCAAAACGGGAATAACCATTAGCAAAAGAATAGCAAGTGTACTGACAAAAATATCAAATGCTCGTTTCAAAAATAAATTGAACGTTCTCATGTTTCTCTCTATGTGTTCGACTACTCAAAACAGCTTCTAATAATCTGAATAATTTTATCCTGTTCTTCGACGGTCATTTTAATATCGCTGGGAAGACACAGGCCTCTTTGAAAAATGTCTGCGCCAACGTCAATGACTTTACCCAAAGCGGTTGCATCGGTTATGCCATGGGCGTTTGCTTCTCTTGTGACGAAGTCGTGCATTTTATACAGCGGCTGCATATGCATGGGCTTCCAGATGGGTCTGCCCTGTACGTTGTATTTTTCAAGCGTATCAAAAATTTCATCGGGACAGGTTTTGCCTGTTTCGGTGATATAGCGGGTGGCGGTGTCCCCCCTCTCTTGCTTACACATAGCCGCTTGGTCAATCAGCATACAAGAAAGCCAGAAATTGGGCTCCATTGTATCAACGTCATACGGATTCATCGTCACGGGCAAACCCTTGAATCCTTCTTTATATCTTTGGTAAATTGCTTTTTTACGGGCAATGTGTTCTTCCAAATGGGGCAACTGCCCCCTCACGACGCCTGCAACGATGTTGCTCATGCGATAGTTATAGCCGATTTCTTCGTGCTGATACCAGGACGCATTTTCTCTGCTTTGCGTGGACCACTTGTGCGCTTTATTTGCCGCAGATAAATCGTTCGTCAACAGCATGCCGCCCGATGAGCCCGTAATAATTTTATTGCCGTTAAAGGAAATAACGTTGTATGCACCGAAAGTTCCGGTCGGTCTGCCCTTGTAGCTGGCGCCGAAAGATTCTGCAGCATCCTCGATGATAATCGCACCGTGTTTTTGCGCAATGGCACAAATTTCATCGTATTTCGCCGGCGTACCGTAGAGATTGACCACTATGACAACTTTTGTGTTTGGATGAAGCTCAAACGCTTTTTCAAGCGCAACGGGATCCATATTCCACGTATCGTATTCCGAGTCGATAAACACGGGAACCGCGCCTTCATACACGATGGCATTTACGGTTGCGTTAAAGGTCATATCGCTACAGAATACCGTATTCCCTGCCTTTACGCCTGCAAGCTTTACAGCCAAATGAAGCGCCGCCGTACCGCTGGATAGCGGAACTGCATGCTTACAGCCAACCTTGTTGCAGACCAAGCGTTCAATCTCAACGAGATTTTTACCTTCCGTGGTTACCCAATTGGTGTCAAACGCTTCTTGAATGTATTTCATCTCATCTTCATGCTTGGTCGGCGTGGCTAGCCAAATTTTATTTTCAAACGGTTCAAATTTCATGTGTATTCCTCTTGATTCTCTTGTAAATAATATCCGATGAAAACTTCATTTATTACTGCAATGCTGAAAATAATTATATGCTTATATAATTATACTACATATTTCAACAAAAGTAAAATATTTAAACAATCCTTTTTATGGGAATGAATAGATTTACTCCTTCGAGCCTTGGTCAAAGCATTTTTCTTGGATGAGCTTTGCAATATACGCCGCGGCGTTCCCCTCTTCGTACATACCGAGGCTCTCCTGATAAAATTTAGAATGACTTTGCATATATTCCTCTTTGTCAAAGGACAGAATATTTTGTATCAGCTCCTCATTGGACCTTGCAAACGGGAAGGGCATTTCTTCAAAGGAGAAATAACATTCCCTGTCCCGCTTATATGCATCCACGTCGGTGGCAAAGATAAAGCCCTGCTTGCCCGTTACGGCAAAATCCACGATGGACGAGGAGTAATCGGATATGCAACAGTCGCCGATGAGCAGCAGCTCCTGCATATCGGGATAGTCGGTGGCGTTGACGACACCTTCTGGAATTTCCAGCTTATCGGCATACTGCGCTATGTTGGGGTGCAGGCGCACCATTCCAACCCATTTGCCGCCGAAGCGCTCTTCCAGCACAGAGAGTACGCCCGCCCAATCTAAGCGATAGACTGAAAAATCGGGGTTTTCCGCTTTTTCGCGGAAGGTGGGCGCGTACAGCAATACCTTTGCCTCAGGATCAATGTTGAGTCGGGTCTTGATGTCTTTTTGCAACGCAAGGTCGGTGGTATAGAGGATATCTCTGCGAGGGTAGCCGCAGGTGGCAATTTCGCCGTCGTACCAAAAGGCCTCGTGTATTTTTTTGGTGAACCAGCCGTTGCCCGAAACCAACAGATTTGCCATTTTTGAATCGTTTAAAGCGTCCTGGATATACGATCGGGACAACGCCCCTTTGGCGGCATCCTTTTCTATCTTCTTAAAGCCGATATCCCCATGCCATGTCTGAATATAATACTGATTTTTGCGCTTTCTCACCCAGAGCATTTTGCGGCAATTATCCAGCCAGACGTGCGCCGTCGCTTCGTGAAAAACGGCTTTTAAGGAGTTGTATTTAACCTTTTTTATGCCCGCAGGCAGCGCCTCGTTGAGGTTTTTGACGCTCCAATAGATTTGGTAATCACAACCCTGCGCCATGAGGGCATTGACGATGTATTTGGCGTTATCTCCGTACCCTCTGCCCCGAAAATTGACGATGAAAATTTTGTTCTTTTGAAGGGGAAAAAGTCCGAAAAATCTATATAACAGCGTATAAAAACTGTGTTTGAACCATCTTAAAATATTGAGTATCATACCTTTTCCTCTGGTTTCTTTTTCATATCCTTGAAGAACATGACTGCGTACATGGTAGCGATGAATACGAATATCAACAGCTCGAGCGCGAGCACATACCACTCCCGGATATATATCTTGCACAGCGACTGTGCGGTGACGAGTATAAGCGAGAGATAGATAAATTTATCCCATTTGGTTTTAAAGTCCGCGCCCGATATAATTTTTCGTAAAAGGAGTATAACCAAGCCCGAAATGACGGTGGCAATGGTTACGCCCTGCATACCGATTGCCCATACCAAAAGAATATTGAGCGCAACGTTGACGACGATGCCGATAAAGCTGGAAATTGCCATACCGTTGGAGCGACCCTTGGCGGCAAGAATGGCGCCGTAAATGCCCGAATTGGTATTGATGACGACGGATAAAATTAGCATGGGAACGTACTCCCAAGCGACGTAAAAATCCTTTGCGTATAAAAAGCTCGCCAACGGCTTGGTCAAGAGGATTAAAAACGAAGCGCCTACGAACATGACGCCGTTGATTAAGAGTACGATTTTGGAAAAGAAGGACGTATCCCCCTTTTCTTCAAATTCCTTGATGGCGGAAATCTGCCAGCCTTGGTTGAAGATGCCCTGCACGGCGCTGAGCATATTGGGGATTTTATAGGCGATTGAGAGTATACCGTTTGCCGCCGCGCCCAAAAAGAAGGTGACTACGAATTTATCGGTTGCGCTGTTTGCCCACCAGCCCAGCGTGTTGACGATGAGCGGAACGCAATATTTGAGCATATCCGGCGAGATCATTTTGCCTGCGCTCAGGCGAATATATCTCCAAACCTTCGTGCGCAGAATTAAGTAGAGCGCGGGAATGAAGTGCGCTAAAATATTGGCGAGGAAAAAACCGACCAGCCCCCATTTTGCAACCAGTAAGAAAAACAGATTGAAGCCGATCAGACAAACCGTTCCGAGAACGCCCGAAATGCCTATGTCCGTGATTTGCTCCAAGCCCTTGGCGACTTGCGCGGCAAACTGCTGCAGGGTGTAGAAGATGAAGTATAAAAGAACGTATATTTCCAGCCCTTCAAAGAGCGGGAAAAGATTGAATAAGGATACAGCGAGCGCAATGGACGACGCCAGGAGAATGCTGAGGAAAACGTATTTGAACGAAACCGAAATTACGTCGGTATTCTCGTATTTTTTATCGAGCAAAAACCGCATGACGGCGTCGATGATATTGATGGTTAAGATGGGATACAGCAGCTCAACGACGGTGACCGAAAGGTCGTATACGCCGTATTGCTCCGTGGAGAGAACGTTCGTGTAGAGCGGCAGCAGAAAAAAGATTAATATTTTGGACGAAAATTGGCTTATTGTCAATATTCCGACGTTTTTGAATAAGTATTTAATTTTTTCAATCATATACAACCACTCAAGACGCTTTGACTCCGTCGTTCGTTTATTTGTTTATATGCTCATTTACGCATTTGTTTGCGCGCCAACTGCGGCGAGAGCGCAATTAAAATTCCGTAAGCCTTGCTTAAAATCGAATATCTCGTTTTAAAACAGTATTGGAATATATTTTTTCGGATGTAGTCGATGAGAAATTCCTCGATGCTCTCGTCGGTAAAGCCCGATTTCGCAACCTGCATATAAAAAGAAATGGCATATCTTGTATCGCGTAAATTTGCCCACGGAATGAGCGTTTCATGCTCTTTTTGCAGATAATTTTTAACCATTTCCGCCACCGTGAAATAATCCATTCGCTTGGCGCTGAAGGTTACGCCCGTGATGCTTTTTGGATTGGGACGGTAATAGTAAACGCAGGCATGGGTATAGGCTATGCTCTTTGCGGCGCCGATTACCTTGGGAATGGTTGCATAGTCCTCGTAAATCAACCCCTCGGGGAAACGTATGTCCTGAAAGAGCGCTGCCTTATACAGCTTTGCGCAGGCAGACGTGTTCATTTTCTCTTGCAGTATCCGTTTTAACGCCTGCTTGGGGGTGAATAGACGGGGCTTTGTTCTACGGGAGCTTTGCGGCTTGACCTTTTCTCCGAAATAGTCCGCAACGACGACGTCGGCTTTTGTTTCTTTTTGCGCGGAGAGCAATATTTCCAAGGCGTTGGGCAAGATATAGTCGTCGCTGTCCACAAACATGAATAAATCGCCAACCGCCCTATCCATGCCCGCGTTTCGGGCGGATGACAGCCCGCCGTTTGCTTTGTGAATAACCTGTACCCTCTCGTCATAAGCGTACGCGTCGCAGAGAGTCCCGCTGCCGTCGGTGGAACCGTCGTCCACCAAAATCAGCTCGAAATCGGCATACGATTGGGATAAAATACTGTCTACGCACTCTTTTAAGAATGCTTCAACGTTGTATACGGGGACGATGATGCTTACTTTGCTCATTTTTTTCTCCTAAAACGATGTGTAAGGCTAAGCCTAAGTTAAACCATAGATAAAAACAGGCTTCCGAACCGATAAAGATACCCGTGGCAAGGGTGGCAATGCAGATGCTTCTTGCAAGCTTACTTTTATTAAAGACGATGACCACGCAAATAAGCGTAAACAGGAGCAAAAACAGCAAGCCCTGTTGCAGGCAAAGATCAAGCAAGGTGTTGTGCGCCGGTTCGAAAATGCCGATTGTCTCACCGATGATTGTTGCTGTGGATACCGAACCGTAGCCTAAGGCGGGATAATGTAAAACAGCCTTCAAGGCATTGCCCCAAAGTTCAAACCGCCTGAGATTGGATCTATCGGCAAACCATGCGCCGATATTGAAAAATCTGTCCTTACTCTCTTGGGGCAATAAAAGAAGAACGATTAAGAGCAGAACGAGTACGGCGGCGGTGTATTTCCAGACTTTTTTGGATTTTAATAGTTTTTTGGAAATAAACAGCACGGCTATGCCCAGAACCACGCTGACGTATGCGCCTCTTGAGCCCGTCAAGAGTATGCCCAAGGCAACGATTGCGGTCATGATGCCCAGGAGTATTTTTTGCGATATTTTGGTGCTTTTATCCCGCAATTTATCCAGAGCGATGATAAACGGAGCGACCAGAAACGCCGCTAAATAGTTGGGGTCGATGCGTGGATTACTTGCGATTTGTATAGTCAGTCGAGTGGAGTCCAAATCGTAATAACGCTGTCGAACGAGTAAAATCAAAAGCGAGATGACGAGTGCCGATATGACGTATGCATACAGAATTTTATTGAATGATTTTTCAGAGAGCCTGACGATGGCAAATTCCACCAAAATCGCCAACCCCATGAGATAACTGAAGGTATACCCCCTATCCAAATGCAGAAAATTGACGATGCAGCCCAATATAAACACCAACAGCAGTATGATGGGCAGCATGCGTAGGAAGGTGTATTTGTTTTTGAGCAAGGACGGAATACCGAAGAGCAAGGCACCCAAGAGCGGCAAATACCAGCCGGACAGCTGAAAGTATTGGTCGCCGTTCAAGAAGAACAAAACCAGCTCGACCATCAAAAAGAAGATAAATATTTGATTGTGCCATGACTCTTTGGTTTTATTGAGCGCCATTGGTGGAATTCCTTAATTTATATCAGCGTTTGATAGGTTTCAACCGTCTTTTGAGAGATGGTTTGCCAAGAAAAATAATCTCTGACCGCCTTGAATGCGTTGCGGGCAAGCGTGAGATAGCTGTCTTTGTCGGCTATCGCCTGCTGAATGGCTTGGGCGATTGCGTTGGCGTCCGTTTGGCATGCCCAACCGGCGTTATTTTGCGCAATGACACCGCCGAGCGTCGTGCCCTCGGTGACCAAGCAGGGAAGCTGATAGCTCATGGCTTCCAAAATGCCCATGGGCATGCCCTCAAAGCGAGAGGTTTGTATGAATACGTCGGTATCGAGCAGGACGGCTTGCTTTTCTTCGCCCGATATAGCGGGGTGCAGCGTGACGATATCCCCGATGCCGTGTTGGGCAATCAGTCTTTGAATATTGGCGTACCTGCCCTGATAGTCGGGGCCGTATAGGTTAAATACCGTTTTGGTTTGGCGGATAAATTCGCCCGCCAGGGCAATGCCTTCGAGCAATAAATCCAAGCCTTTATGGTAGGCGTCCAGCCTGCCGATATAGGTAAACTGAAGGTTTTGCGCGCGGAAGGATTGCCTTTTCTTCTCGGGCATGGGTACCCCGTTTGTGCCAATAAATTTATATTTGCCGAACTTAGTGGCGGTCAATTCCTTTTGCGAGAGGCATTGAATTGCCCTTGCGCCCTTTATAAAACGGTTGAAAAACAACAAATTTGCAATTACTTTTTTAAAGTGTTTTTTTTGCTGCGCTTCTTTTTGCAATTCACCGTGCGGAAGAATGACGTAAGGGATTTTTTGCTTTTTCAGCTTTGGAAAAATTTTTAAATATTCTGCCCGATATACCTCGTGAAAAACGACCATGTCCGGCTTTTGAAAGGGTTTGGGCAGCGTTTGAAAGGAAAAGTCCCCGTCGTATAAAAACATATTTTCCACGCCAGCAATGCGCTCTTGCTTTACGTTTAACAGCCCTACCATGGCGAATTGTTGCTGTGAGCGGACGTGCTGCGGCACAACCACGCATACGCCGCTGTACGGGTCGTTAGATATGCAGGCAATATGCAAAATGACCATGGTGCGCCTCCTTGACGTTAATAAATTTCTTTTAAAATTGTTAAGGTTCTTTCAATGCCTTCTTGTATGTTATAGACGGCGCTCCAACCCAGCGCTTTTATCTTTTCTCCCGAAAGACGGGCTTTGGTTGCGGTGCTGTAGCCCGACTGCTCCACCGCATCGGGAAGCTCGAATACGACCTTTTTGCCCGCAGAGCTTGCGATGATTTGCGCCAAGTCTTTGAGCATGATATCTCCGCTTACGTCGGCAATGTTATAGGCTTCGCCGCTTTCGCCGCATAAAAGCACGGTCAAAAGACCCGAAACGGCATCGCAAACGTAGGTATACGAATAATACTGCGTGCCCGCGCTCTTTAAAACCACGTCCTCGCCGTAAAGACCTTTTTTGAGAAACTGGCTGATTGCCTTGGTATCCGACAGGAGCATGGTAGGCCCGTACGAACGCGTCAGGCGGGGAAGAACGACGTCCAAGCCCGTTTGCTTTTGATAGGCTTGACACAGCGCTTCACCGCAACGCTTGCTTTCGGGATAGCCCGCGCGCAAGGTGTTGGAGTTGATGTATCCGCAATACGCTTCGTCGAAAAATTCGCAATCCCCACGGTTTTCACCGTAAATTTCGTTGGACGAGGCAAACGCAAAGCGCTTGGCTTTGTGGGTTACGGCAAACTGCAGCATATTGTTGGTGCCGATGATGTTGGTGGTGATTGTACCGATGGGGTCATTGGC
>JAFVZP010000036.1 GCA_017508105.1 Clostridia bacterium | reverse complement strand
CTTCACAAAGGCTGCATTAGGTGCTGAAGGTGTTGGTAAGGACGTTAACATGTTAATCGGTAACGGTTATACTAAGGGTCACGCAAACGCTGCTCTTCAGTAAATACGCTGCAAAACGCAGGCGTGGTATCCTTCAAAATCGAGGGTCGCATGAAGAGCGAGTATTATCTCGCCACCGTCATCAACGCCTATCGCCGCGCGCTCGACGGGCAAGATATATCCCTCTGTCAAGCCGAGCTCAATCACGTTGCACACCGTGCCTATACCACGGCGTACGCCTTGGGTGAAAATGCTCAAACGGTCAATTACGACGACGCGCAAACCAAAGGCGAAAGCGAATACATCGCCAACGTGCTCGCTTGGCAGGACGGCGTTGCCACCGTGGAAATGCGCAACCGCTTCAAAACGGGCGACGTCCTGCAGGTGTTGAGCCCCACCCCTTCCTTTGGAAAATGCATCACGGTGGGGGAATTGACAGACGGAAAGGGCAATATAACGGACGATGCCAAATTGGTGCAGGAACGTTATACCTTTGCGTGTCCCGTTCCGCTGCGTGCAGGCGATTTTTTGCGCAGAGAAAGAATTTAATAGTCAAAAGTAAAGACCGGACTCATCGGTCTTTTTTTTATACTGAAAACGTATAATAGAGGGGTATGTACAGCAATTATCTCTCTTTAAAAAATAAAAACCGTCATCTGCCTAAAATTGCATTCATTGCGGGCATGGGTGGTATATATATTGTATTTATCCTGCTTGTGACGGCGTGTTTTTTTCTCAAGGCCGAACGCTTTGAGGTGCAAAAAACCTTTTATTTGCTCGCCGTACCCACTAAAAAGCAGAGCGTTTCTGTGTCCGTACAGGACGCCTACACGGGAGGAGGGGCGGGGTATGCCCTCAATCACGGGGGAAAATGCTACGTGGTTTTATCTGCCTATCCCACGCAGGCGGAAGCAAAAACCGTGCAGAATTTACCAAAAAACAAGCAAAAGAATATGCAAATTTTAGCCTTGCAGGTGAATACGCTCTATTTCAACACAAAATCCGAGCGGGCAGTCAAAGAATCAATCCAAAGGGGCGTACGTACGCTGTTGAATTGTATTGACGTTCTCTATCAAACGGCAAACGCAATTGACACCGCGCAGTACACGCAACGGCAGGCGCAAGGCATATTGCGGGAAGTTCACCGCACAGTCTCTGCGTTGCAAAAGGATGCGCCTTGGCAGATAGGGGAATTATTGCTCCAAGCCGGTCAAAAATGCATGCAAACGCTGCAAGGAATTATCTACGCCAAGGACGTGCGCTATCTGCAAATATACCTGTGCGAGGGGATATACAACCTGCAAAATGTTTTTTCACTTTAAATTAAAAAATTTGTAAAAAGCATAAAAAAATGCTTGCCTTTTATATTTATTTTCTTTATAATGGGTAAAGCATTGACGCTACTATGGCTCAGTTGGTAGAGCGGCTGATTCGTAATCAGCAGGTCGCCGGTTCAAGTCCGGCTAGTAGCTCCAAAAAGAGAGACGGATTTTTTCCGTCTCTCTTTTTTTGCCTTCAAGGCACCTTAAAAATTTTCCAAATTTATGAGTAAAATATAATTTTAAGCAAATTAAAAAAAACTATTGCAATTTTTTAAAATAAATGATAGAATAAGCAGAGTAAATTCTACAAAAATGTTTTAGGATGACAAGACGATGAAAAAGAACAGATTTCTATTTTTAATATTGGCATTAATATTTTCCATGTGCCTTGGCATGACGGGCTGTCATACGCATACCTTTGAAAAGGGCGTATGCACGGAGTGCGGAGAAATCGACCCCGATTATAAGGCTCCCACCACGCCCCCGCAGGAGGAAGTGGCAGGTGTATACGACGCCAACAATCTGTTGCTGGCTACCTTTGCGCAAAGCGGCATGAACGTCAGCCGTGATTTTGACGGAAAGACAAACGCAACCGACCCTTCTTCACCCTATTACGTATTGACCAACAAATATCCCACGGCTAAAAAGGTGGTGTTGCCCGACACGGTTACGAGAATCGGTAACTTTGCCTTTATAGATTGCAATAAGCTTTTAGTCGTTATCATTCCCAACGGCGTAAAAGAGATAGGCAAGGGCGCGTTTTACCGTTGTACAAACTTATTGCGCGCCGTTCTGCCCAACAGCGTAGAATCCGTAGAGGATAACGCCTTCCGTGAATGTACAAGCTTAACAACCGTACAGCTTTCCGACAATCTTTCGCACATTGGGGAAGACGTGTTCGTTGGCTGTCCGAAAATAACCTACAACGAGTACGACAACTGTTTGTATCTCGGCAGTGCAAACAATCCCTATTATTGCTTTGCCTATACCAAGGAGATCAACTTGACCTCCCCCTGCACCATACACGCGAATACCAAGCATATTATGAGCGAAGCATTCATGGCCTGCAGCGGAATGGAGGAATTGACCGTACCCGACGGCGTTCAGACCATCGGCGCCCGAGCCTTTGCCGAATCTAAGATGAAGAAAGTAACCTTAGG
>JAFVZP010000035.1 GCA_017508105.1 Clostridia bacterium | reverse complement strand
GCACCTCCAATTGGGCGAGCACGCTCTGAAAATCGCTCTCCTCCACTATCTCGGCCTGCACGGCGACGGCGTTTTGCAACCGCTTGCTCGGTTCACCCTTCTCGCCTTTTTCGCCTTGCTCGGCAGCGCTCTTGATATAAACGTTGCATTGACCGGATTTAAAGCAATACGCTCCCCCTTGGCTGTAAATTGCCTGTACGTAGGGTATGGACGAGGCGAGATTGTTTTCGATTTCACGGGAAAAACAAAAGCGCAAGCCCCGCCATTTTCCGTTTTGCATGGCGGGAGATTTCTTTTTGGGACGGTTTTTATCGACGAAACGGCAAAATTCTGCGTGATTTTTATCCCGTTCCTCCCGAGCCAGACGCACGGCTTCGGCGTGCCGACGAATGCCCTCGGACGTGCCCGAGAGCGTTTTTCCCTTTGCAGTTTTGCCGGGTAAAACGGCGTATTTTTTCAACAGCTCCTGCAACCCCACGCCCTCGGCTTTACACATCGCCTCGGCAATGCGCATGGTGGCGTAGGCGTCGTCGGCGGCGCGGTGCGGGGTGAATTCCACGTTTAAATTTTGCGTAATATGCTCCAAGCCGTACTGACGGTCAAAGGCTTCGGCGACGGTCATGTAGACAATCTGCGTGTCGTAAAAGCAAAATTCGAGCGCCGGAAGGTGAAAACGGCGGGTTTCCAAATTGAGATATTTGACGTCGTTGGAGGTAGCATGCCCGAAAATAAGGCGGTTTTCCCCCTCCAAGAGCGCGCGGATTCTGGAATAAACCTTGGGGAAGGGCGGATAGTTTTTAAAATCCGTATAGTCGTAGGGCAGAACGATGCCCGAGCGGCCTTTTCTATCCGTTAAATGGAAGGACCCCTTGGGGTTGATGAGGATATCCTCTTTTTCCAAGATATTAAATTTTTCGTCGGTCAGACAGTAGCCGAATGCGCAAATTTTTGCCACGTCCTTGTAGACGCAGGCGCATTCGATGTCGAAAAAAAGATATTCCATAGGGTAAAAAAAGAGTATTCGCTAAAAACGCCGCCCGTGATGATACGACGAGCGGTGTTTCAAAACAGTTGTAGTTTTTATTTACTTTTTCTGCGGTACGATGACGCTCTTGCCGCCCATGTACGGACGGAGCGCTTCGGGAATGGTTAAGCTACCGTCGGCTTGCAGGTGGTTTTCCACGAAGGCAATGAGCATTCTGGGGGGAGCGACCACGGTGTTGTTTAAGGTGTGCACGAACTTGTTTTTGCCGTCGGTATCCTTATAGCGAATGCCCAATCTGCGCGCCTGTGCGTCCGTGAGATTGGAGCAGGAGCCGACTTCAAAGTATTTCTGCTGACGGGGGCTCCAAGCCTCTACGTCGCAGCTCTTGTATTTCATATCGGCAAGGTCGCCCGAGCAGCAGCCGAGCTGACGGACGGGAATGTCCATCGAACGGAAGAGCTCTACGGTGTATTGCCATAATTTTTCGTACCATTCCTCGGACTGTTCGGGGGTGCATACGACGATCATTTCCTGTTTTTCAAACTGGTGGATGCGGTAAATACCTCTCTCCTCAATGCCGTGGGCGCCCTTTTCCTTACGGACGCAGGGGGAATAGCTGGTGAGCGTTAAGGGCAATTTATTAACGTCGAGCGTTTGACCCATGAAGCGACCGATCATGGAGTGCTCGGACGTGCCGATGAGGTATAAGTCTTCCCCTTCGATTTTGTACATCATACCTTCCATTTCTTCAAAGGACATAACGCCCGAAACGACGTCGCCGTGAATCATATAGGGAGGAATGACGTAGGTGAAGCCCTTGTCAATCATAAAATCTCTGGCGTAGGTGAGCACCGCCGAGTGCAGACGGGCGATGTCACCCGTGAGGTAATAAAAGCCCTGACCGGACACGCGGCGAGCCGATTCTACGTCGATGCCGTCGAAGGATTCTAAAATATCCACGTGATAGGGAATTTCAAAGTCGGGCGTAACCGCCTCGCCAAAGCGCTGCAATTCCACGTTTTGGCTGTCGTCCTTGCCCAAGGGAACGTCCTTGGAGATGATGTTGGGAATGGAGAGCATGCAGACCTTGAAGCGGGCTTCGATTTCTGTCTGTTCCTTATCAATTTCGGCAAGGCGAACGGCGTTTTGGGCAACCTGCGCCTTGACCGCTTCGGCTTCGGCAAGTTTTTTCTCTTTCATCAATCCGCCGATCTGCTTGGAGAGCGTATTGCGAGCGGCGCGCAGAGAGTCGCCCTCGGTTTGCAGGGCGCGCTTTTTTTCGTCCAAAGCCAATACTTCGTCCACCAAGGGCAATTTATGCTCTTGGAACTTGTTGCGAATGTTTTGTTTTACAAGCTCGGGGTTTGTGCGGATTAAATTAATGTCAATCATGGTAAAAATCCTCGTATTCAACGGAAGAACGTTGCGTTCTTGCTTATTTGTTCTTTAAGTATACTACTTAAAGGCAAAAAAGGCAATTATTTTTGTCAAACGATTTTCCTTATTTTGTTGTAAAACAAAAAAGTTTATGATATAATAGAACTGTTCTACCCCAAGACAAATAAAAGCACGTTACTTTTGGAGAAAAATAATGAAAGAAATAGAGCCTATTGAGGCGCAAACGTCGCAAGACGAAGTAGCCTTTGCCGAGGACGAGCTTTGGAAGAAAAAAATGCGCAGAAGGCTGCGCAGGGCAAAGCCCCCGCAGGAAGGCACCTTTGAACGCTTTGAACCCGATTTGGACAAGGGCTTGACCCGTGAACAGGTGAAGCTGCGGTTTGGACAGTTTTTGTTCAATGAAACGGGCAAAAAATACTCCAAGTCCTTTCTCAGCATTATTGCCGGCAATTTATTCACCTTTTTCAACCTGTTGGCAGCCATTGTGGCGGCGTTTTTGGTTTATTCCAAGGCGCCCATTTCGCAGTTTGCCTTTGCTTTGATTTTTGCCGTCAATATTTCCGTGGGTATCTTTCAGGAAGTGCGGGCAAAGCTGAAAATAGACCAGCTCAACCTCGTTTCTTCCCCCACCGCCAAGGTGGTGCGCTACGGCATTACCGTGCAAATTCCCGCCAATGAAATCGTCGTGGACGACGTAATTTTATTCGAGCTCGGGCAGCAAATTCCCGTGGACTGCGTGATGTGCGACGGCAGCGTGGAAATGAACGAATCGCTGCTTACGGGCGAATCGGTTGCCGTTAAGAAAAATGCAGGCGACGCATTATACGCCGGCTCGTTCGTGATGAGCGGAAATTGCCGCGCGAGAGTGCAAAAGGTGGGCAGGGAGACGTACGTCAATCAACTGACCGCCAAGGCGAAAAAATATAAGCGCCCCCATTCGGAAATACACAATTCCATCAATATGTTCATCGGCATCATCGCTTGCCTGATGCTGCCCATCTCCATCTTTACCTTCTTCATCAATCAAAGTATTCCCGACATCACCTTCAACCAAGTCATTCAAAAGACCTGCGCCGTCGTCATCGGCATGATTCCCTCGGGTATGATTTTGCTCGCTTCCATCGCCATGTCCATGGGCATCGTCCGTTTGGCGCAAAACCATACGCTGGTCAACGATATGTATTCCTTGGAAATGCTGGCAAGGGTGGACGTTTTATGCCTGGATAAAACGGGTACCATCACCGACGGAAAAATGACCGTTAACGACGTTACCCTGCTCAACAGCTACACCAGCTATTCGCTGGAAGAAATTATGGGCTCTATGCTCGCCGCGCTCGGCGACAACAATCAGACGTCCGTGGCGCTGTATAACCGTTTCGGCCATTCCTCTGCCCTAAAGGCAAAGACGGTGATCCCCTTCTCCTCGGCGAGAAAGCTGTCTGCCGTCACCTTCCAGGGCGAGGGTACGTTCGTGTTCGGCGCGCCCGAATTCGTGCTCAAGCCCATGCCCACGAGAGTGGAAAATTTGGTACAGGAATATGCGCAAAAAGGCCTGCGAGTGCTGGTGTTGGCGTATTCTTCCAACGCCATTACGGATGAAAAGCTGCCGTCGGTGCTTCGCCCCGTGGCGATTATTACGTTGGCGGACAACGTGCGCCCCGACGCGCCCCAGACCATACAGTGGTTTAAGGACAACGACGTGCAGGTAAAGGTAATTTCGGGCGATAACCCCGTTACCGTTGCCGAGGTTGCCAAGCGTGTGGGCGTGGAAAACGCAGAAAAATACCTCTCCTTAGAAGGACTGACCGACCCCGAAATTGAACAGGCTGCCAACGAATATACCGTATTCGGACGGGTAACGCCCGAGCAAAAAGCCGTTTTGGTGCGGGCACTCAAGCACAAAGGGCACTGCGTTGCCATGACGGGCGACGGCGTCAACGACATTCTCGCCATGAAGGAATCCGACTGTGCCATTTCGGTTGCGGCGGGCAGCGAGGCGGCGAGAAATATGAGCAACCTCGTATTACAGGACAACAACTTTGCCAATATGCCCAAGGTCGTTTACGAGGGGCGGCAGGTTATCAACAACGTCAAAAATACCTCTTCGCTGTATATCATGAAGACGCTGTTCACCGCCATCGTCGCCGTCATCTGTATTATCTTACAGCACGAATACCTCTTTACCACCAACAATTTGCTGTTGTTTGAACTCATGGTTGCGGGCATACCCTCTATCATTTTGTCCTTACAGCCCAACACCGACAGACTGCAGGGCAAGTATTTCTCCTACGTGCTATGCCATTCCATTCCGGCGGCAATGACGCTGGCATTCAGCGTTATGACCATGTACGTTGCCTCTATGATACAGTACCAGGACTTCGTGCCCGAATACCAGGCCCTTGCCGTTATGGCGTTGACCTTTACGGG
>JAFVZP010000034.1 GCA_017508105.1 Clostridia bacterium | reverse complement strand
TCACACCCAAGTAGCTTCCGCTTCCTTCAACGTTGCTGAAGATATTACTTACAGAAACGACACCACTACCGGTACGGAAGTTGTAAACCGTTACGAAGAAGTAGGTAAACTTAGAAGTGAAGGTAATCTTGCCGGTATGGAATCCTTACTTTCCAGAAATAACTGGGAAGGCACCTATCCCGTAAATGAAGTAAAAGAAGGTAGCAATGCAGAAAGAACCATTTCTACCGAAACCCTCAAAGAAATCAAGAGCTTTGCTCCCAACAGACCTGAATTGGAAGCAGACGCACAGATGCCTAGCGTAGCAGACGTCGGTGCAGCTGATGCAACCATGAACCTCTACGAACTCATCGAATTTGATGAAAATGACATTGCTCAAAAAGATGAAGCAGGCATGCTCAAAGTTGACTTTGATGACGAACGTTGGACCGAATACCTCGACATTCTCACCGTCAACGAAATGATGAGCTTGACCATGAATGGTGCATTCCAGACCAAGGCACTTCCTTCCATCGGTTTGCTCCCCGCATTCGTATCTGACGGTCCCGTAGGCTTCGTATACTTCATGGCTGCAACCGAAGCAACCAACCCCGTATACAAAACTTGCGCATACGCTTCCGAATGTGTTATCGCAGCAACCTGGAACGTTGAACTCGCTTATGCAATGGGTGAATCGGTTGGTAACGAAGGTTTGATCGGTAACGAAGTAGCTGAAGGTAGACCTACCTCCGACGATAGACCTTACACCGGTTGGTATGCTCCCGCTGTAAACATTCACAGAACTCCTTTCTCCGGCCGTAACTTCGAGTACTATTCGGAAGATCCCATGATTTCCGGTGCTTTGGCAGCTGAAGTTGTTGAAGGTGCACGCAGCAAGGGTGTTTACACCGAATTGAAGCACTTTGCCGTAAACGACCAAGAAACCAACCGTTCGGGTGTATGTACTTGGTTGACCGAGCAATCCTTGCGTGAAATCTACTTGAGACCTTTCGAAGTAGCAGTTAAGAAGGGTGGCTCCACCGGTATCATGTCCTCGTTTAACCGTATCGGTACTCGTTGGACGGGTGGCGACTATCGCTTGCTCACCGAAATTCTCCGCGAAGAGTGGGGCTTCAGAGGCACGGTAATCACCGACTTTAACACCGAATCCTTCATGGATACCAAGCAAATGGCATACGCCGGCGGCGACTTGAACCTCGCTACCACGGATCAAAGCTGGAGAGTAGACAAGAACAATTCTACCGACCTCAACGTACTCAGAAATGCAACCAAGAACATTCTCTACACGACCGTAACTTCCAACGCAATGAACGGCTGTGGTGAAGGCTGCTACCTCGTTGAGTACTATGCTTGGTGGGAAATTGCATTCGTATGCATCTTGATCGGTCAAGTCGTACTCTGCGCAGTATGGGGCATCTTTGCAGTCCGTGGCGCACTTAAGGCTGAAAAGCTTGGCGTCAACAAGAAGTAATGCACGATCTAAAATAGTAACATATTTATAGATTAAAAAGTAGACGGGTTATAGAAATATAGCCCGTCTGTTTTTTGCATAAAAAAAGAGCAAAGAGAAAAATCTCTTTGCTCTTTATAATATTATTAAAAATTAAGCAAGTCTGGTGAGGTATTGACAGTAAACGAAAACGTTTTGAATTTTCTTTGCTTCTACGCCGTCGTCGGCTTGAATTACCGGCTGGGTTTCAGAGGGCGTGATGTACAGCTTGAATACGATAGCGTCCTGCTCGGGGCGCATATTACGAATTTTCTTATATTCAAAATCACGCTTTGCAACGCCGATATAATCAAAGATAACCGTTTCAATGTCGTTATTGTTAAAGCATCTCAAAATATCGTCTTTTTCGTGTACTTCCAAAACGTGCTTGGCTTCTTCAAACGTAATGTTGTGGCATCTGAATTCGCCTTCGTTCAAAACGCTCATCATACTGCTGTTGTCCAGCAACAGCAAGGGTAATTGTTCCTTCATAAATTTTCCTCCTTGATGCAAGATTGTTATTGCTGTCTTTTATTATAGTATAAAACGACTAATTTGTCAATAGGCAACGCAATTTTTTTTTGCTCTTTCTTAGGCATGGTTCGCATTTTTGCCTTACAACAGCGAGCGATAGAGCGCAATAATATCCTCTTTGGTGGGGGCTTTGGGGTTGCCGGGACGGCAAGCGTCGTCCATTGCCGACTGCGCCAAGAAATCGATATCCTGCTCTTTTACAATTGCTTTCAAGTCCTGCGGAATGCCCACGTCCTTGGAAAGCTGTGCTACGGCGTCGCAAGCCGCCTTTCTATACTCTGCCTGCGTCATATTTTCGGTGTTCTGAACGCCCATTGCCTTGGCAATATCTCTATACTTTTCGCCCGTACATTCGGCGTTATACGCCATTACGGTCGGTAATAAAATTGCATTGGCAACGCCGTGCGGCGTATCGTATACTGCGCCCAAAGCGTGCGCCATGGAATGTACGATGCCGAGCCCCACGTTGCTGAACCCCATGCCCGCAACGTACTGTCCCAAAGCCATGCCTTCTCTGCCTTCGGCTTCGCCGTTTACGGCACCGCGCAGGGACTTTGCAATCAGCTCAATGGCCTTTAAATGGAACATATCGCTCATCTCCCAAGCGCCCTTGGTGATGTATCCTTCAATGGCGTGCGTGAGCGCGTCCATACCCGTCGCAGCGGTCAAGCCCTTGGGCATGGTAGCCATCATTTCGCTATCTACGATGGCAACGACGGGAATATCGTGTACGTCCACGCATACGAATTTTCTCTTTTTTTCTACGTCCGTAATGACGTAATTGATGGTAACTTCGGCTGCCGTTCCCGCCGTGGTAGGCACGGCAATCGTGGGCACGCAGGGGTTTTTGGTGGGAGCCACGCCCTCTAAGGAGCGCACGTCGGCGTATTCGGGGTTATTGATGATAATACCGATGGCCTTTGCCGTGTCCATGGACGAACCGCCGCCGAGAGCGATAATGTAATCGGCGCCGCTCTCTTTATATGCCGCCACGCCCGACTGAACGTTTTCGATGGTGGGGTTGGGTCTGATGTCCGAATATACGGTATAGGGTAGGTTTGCCGCCTCTAAAACGTCCAAAACTTTTTGGGTAACGCCGAACTTTACCAAATCGGGGTCCGAGCAGACGAACGCCTTTTTGAGTCCGCGTCTTTGTACTTCGCCTGCAATTTCACTTCTGCAACCGGCACCGTGGTACGAGGTTTCGTTGAGTATGATTCTTGGCATAAAAAATTACTCCTTTCATTTATCATATTATTTTTGGGAAATAAACTTCCTTCTTTTTTATTGTATCAAATTTTTTGCCCGTTGTCCATACCCATTTTAAAAAATTTTGCTAAATTTTTCTTTTCTCTTTGATTTCCCGTTTTTTTATAAAAAACGCGCCCCTTTTACTTGAAATTTTAATCAATTTTTGCTATAATGTCTAAAAAAGGCAACGGTGGAGAATATCTTATGTACAGTATGACGGGCTACGGTAAGGGTGAATATAAAGAAAACGGCATTGAGTTGACGGTGGAAATTAAGACGGTCAACAACCGTTTTTTAGACGTTTCACTCAAAGCTCCCAGAATTTTCATCGCCTATGAAGAAGTCGTCCGCTCTCTCATCCGCAAAAAACTCACCCGTGGCCATGCCGACGTATTCGTCAATCTCACCGACAAGCGCGAAAAAGCCAAAACGCTGTACGTAGACACTTCTCTTGCCTCAGCGTACTATCAGGCCGCCAAGCGTCTGCAAGCCGAGTTTCCCGACCTTCCCAACGACGTAACGCTCACCTCGGTGCTTCGTTACAGCGACGTACTCCGTCAAGAAGAGGTACAGGGCGCCGACGAGGAACTCACAACTGCGCTGCAAACGGCTTTGGATATGGCGCTCGATAAGCTCAACGCCATGCGTCTTACCGAAGGTGAAAAACTACAGGCCGACCTGCTCTCCCGTATGGACACGGTAGAGAACTTGGTGCAGGGCGTAGCCGAGCGTGCGCCCCTCGTTGCAGAGGAGCATAAAACCCGTCTGACCGAGCGCATTCAACGTGCGCTTGAAAACGTAGAGATAGACCATGCCCGACTTCTAAACGAAGTGGCAATTTTCACCGACAAGAGCAACATTGATGAGGAGCTCACCCGTTTGTCCTCGCATATCGTGCAGTTCCGCACCATTTGCCAAGAGTCCATCGTGGGCAGAAAGCTGGACTTTTTGGTGCAGGAATTCAACCGAGAGAGCAACACCATCTGTTCCAAGAGCAACGATTTAACCGTTACCTCGCTTGGCTTGGCGCTCAAAAACGAAATAGAAAAAATTCGGGAACAAGTGCAAAACTTAGAATAAAAAAGAGATAGAATCATGAAAAATTTATTGCTTGCAATCTCCGGTCCCTCCGGCGTGGGCAAGGGTACGCTCGTCGATTTACTCTTGAAAAACGATGACAATTTGGTATCCTCGGTGTCCTGCACCACCCGTGCGCCGAGACAGGGCGAAGTGGACGGCGTAAACTACTTTTTTTTAACCAAAGAACAATTTAAAAACAAGATAGCCGAAAACGGCTTTTTGGAATATGACGAGCATTTCGGCCATTTTTACGGCACGCCGCAGAGCTTTGTGGAAAAGATGCTCGAACAAAAATCGGTCATTTTGGAAATTGACGTCCAAGGCGCCATGAACGCCAAGCGCCGTATGCAGCAAACGGTAACGGTGTTCATCGCACCGCCATCCAAGGAAGCGCTGTTCTCCCGTTTAACGGGCAGAAGCACGGAGAGTCAAGAACAAATCGAACAGCGTCTTGCCCGCTGCGAATACGAACTGAGCTTTGCCAAGGAGTACGACTATACGGTTGTCAACGACGACTTGTCGCAAGCGTACGCACGGCTCAAAGAAATTATTGAATACGAGAGAAATAAAGCATAAAAAGAAAGGAGTGAAGAATTATGATTAACGATCCCAGCGTAGAAGAAATGGTTCATAAATTGGGCACGGAAGGCGACCCTGCCAGCAGTTACGTCCTTTGCGTGGTAGCGGCAAAGCGCGCCCGTCAAATCATCGAACAGGAACAAAACGTCAGCCTGTACGAACAGGACAAGGGCGATAAAGAAATCGTCAAAGCCTGCCGTGAAATTGCCCAAGGCAAGGTAGGCTATACCAAAGACTAATTTCTTCCGTTTACAGCGGAACAGCAAAGATACCGCCCCGACTTATTTTCGGGGCTGTATGCGTTTATATGCCATCAAAAAACGCATACTACCGACGAGCAGAATCAGGATGCAGATATGATAGCGGAAGTCATCGTAGACGTCGCCCACAGCGAGGTGGACAAAATATTCGACTATCTCTGTGACGACAGCGTGCAGGCAGGGTGCAGGGTAACCGTTCCCTTCGGCAGAACGTACGTCGCAGGCTTCGTCATGCGCATTAAACCCACGTCCGACTTCCCCAATTTAAAGCGCATCGCAAAGGTCTTTGACGAGCTTCCCGCCATCAATCCCGAGTGCCTTTCACTCACGCAAAAAATTGCAGACCGTTATCACGTTCCCAAGGCGTTGGTATTGCGCTTGTTCTTGCCGGCGGAAATGCGCACGGGCAAGGTGAGCGAGGTATATAAAACCTACGCCGAGCTCATCGACGAAAACGCGCAAATCCCTGTAAGAGCCACGGCGCAAAGGGGGGTCGTAGACTATTTAAAATCGCACGGCAAAACGCCCTGTTCGCTCTTGCGCGAACGCTTTTCTTCTGCGGTCAACGCTTTGGAAAAGAAGGGCGTCATTCAAATCTACCGTGAACGCGTTCAGCGTTCACCCTACGGCAATTTAGCCCTGGACGACAGCGCGCGTACGCTCACCGACGAGCAGCAAGCCGCCGTTCAATCCATTCAAACGTCCGAAAAAACCGTACAGCTCTTGCACGGGGTTACGGGCAGCGGAAAAACCGAAATTTACTTAAACCTCATCGCCAAAAATCTGCAAGAGGGCAAGAGCGCCATTTTTTTAGTGCCTGAAATTTCCCTCACGCCGCAAATGCTCTCTCAGCTTCGCTCTCGCTTCGGCTCCGCCGCGGCCATTTTACACAGCGGGCTTTCGGTTGGCGAACGCTTCGACGAATGGTGGCGTCTGCGCTCGGGTGAGGCAAAAATCGCCATCGGCGCCCGCAGCGCCGTGTTCGCCCCCTTGGAAAATCTGGGCATCATCGTCATCGACGAGGAACACGACGGCAGTTATAGCAGTGAAACCTCGCCCCGTTACAACACCTTCGATATTGCACGTCTGCGCGCCGAGTACAACGGCTGCAAATTGGTATTGGGCAGCGCCACGCCGTCGGTGGAAACCTATCTGCACGCCCAAGAGGGCGAGTATAACCTAATCAAACTCACCAAGCGCATCAACAGGCGCCCCATGCCCGAGATTACCGTGGCAGATATGCGTCGCGAAGTCAAGAAAGGCAACAACTCCTTTTTCTCCGCAGACCTACAAGAGGAGCTTGAACGGGTACTTTCGGACAACAATCAAGCCATTCTGTTTTTAAACCGCAGGGGGTATTCCCGTTCGGTCATTTGCACCGAATGCGGTTACGTCGCCAAGTGTGAATCGTGCGACGTCGCTCTCACCTATCATCACGAGGAAAAGTGCCTAAAATGCCACTATTGCGGCGCGCGCTACCGCATGCTTTCGGCTTGTCCCGAGTGTAGCGGCAAGCGGTTAAACTACACGGGAACGGGCACCGAACGGGTGGTGGAGGAGCTCAACAAGATCTTCCCGTCTGCGCGTATTTTACGCATGGATAACGACACGGTCGCCGGTAAAGAGGGGCATTTTAAAATTTTACACGCCTTTGCCGAAGGCAAGGCGGATATTCTGGTCGGCACGCAGATGATTGCCAAGGGGCACGACTTTCCGTCCGTTACCCTGGTCGGCATTTTAGACGCCGATATGAGCCTGCATTTCTCCGATTACCGCAGTGGAGAACGCACCTTTCAGCTCATCACGCAGGTCGCCGGCAGAAGCGGCAGAGGGCAGGAAAAGGGCAAGGTCGTCTTGCAGACGTACGATCCCGAAAATACCGTTCTGCGCCACGCCATCGCCTACGACTACGAGGGCTTTTATCAAAACGAAATCTCCCTTCGAAGAGCCACAGCCTTTCCGCCCTTTGCGCTCATCGTTCGGGTCATGGTATCCGCCGAGCACGATCAGGACGCCTTGGAAGGCTTAAAGAAAATTTATTTTCCGCTCGAAAAGCTATACCTGGAAAACACCGATAAATTTCTGTTTTTCAATAAAATGCACTCACCCATCAAGCGCATTCAAAACCGCCATCGCTATCAGGTGCTCATGCGCCTCACCGATGCCTCGCTTTTGCCCCAAATTTACGCCGTATGCGCCGAATATAAGGACAAACACGTTACCGTCTACGTCGAGGAAAATCCCGCTAATTTAAGCTAACGTAAGCTGACGGCAACAGTACACAAAATAAAAGATACGTCAATCAAGGAGATAACAAAACTATGGCAATCCGTCAAGTGGTACAAGTCGGCGACGAAGTCTTGCGCCAAAAATGCTTCCCTGTGGAAAAATTCGATGAAAAATTATGGCAGCTCTTGGACGATATGAAGCAGACCGTCCGCTTTGAAAAGGGCGCAGGCCTTGCCGCCCCGCAGGTGGGTATTTTACGCCGCGCCGTCATTTGCGACGTAGAGGAAGGCTGCTTTGAATTCATCAACCCCCGCTTTTTGCAGCAATCGGGCGAGCAGTCGGACGTAGAAGGCTGTCTTTCGGTCAAGGGTAAGCACGGTACTGTATCCCGTCCCTTTAAGGTCAAAATCGCCTATCAGGACCGTTTCGGCAAGGAGCATACCTTAGCCGCCAAGGGCTTTTTTGCCCGTTGTATCTGTCATGAATTAGACCATTTGGACGGTATTTTATACATCGACAGAGCCGTCAACGTGGAGAAGGATTAAAATGAAAATCGTCTATGCCGGCACGCCCGAATTTGCCCTTGCGCCCTTAGAGGCAATCTTAAACGCAGGGCACGAGGTAGTTGCCGTAATCACCCAACAGGATAAACCCACGGGCAGAAAGGGCATCATCACGCCCCCGCCCGTAAAAGTCTTTGCTCTCGGGCATGGTATCCCCGTTTTACAGCCTGAAAAAATCAGAAACGAGGTGCAAACACTGCAAAATCTTCAAGCCGAAGCCATGGTTACCTGCGCTTTCGGTCAAATTCTCACGCAGGAAGTGCTCAACTGCTTTGAAAAAGGCGTATGGAATATCCACGCCAGTCTTTTGCCCAAATACCGCGGCGCATCACCCATTCAATGGAGTGTCATCAACGGCGATACGCATACGGGCGTCACCATCATGCAAACCCAAACGGGCTTGGATACGGGAGATATTCTCCTCGTCAAACGCACGGAAATTTATGACGGCGAAACCTCGGGCGAACTCTCCGCTCGCCTCTCCGTCCTCGGCGCCGAGGCAATCGTAGAAGGCTTGTCGCTCATCGAAAAAGGTAATACACAGCTGCTCATGCAGGACGAGGCGCAGGCATCTACCGTCAAAAAAATTTCCAAAGAGCAGGCGAAAATTGATTGGAATCAATCGGGCAAAAGCATCGTTCGCCTCATTCACGGCATGAACCCCTCGCCCGTGGCGTTCTCTCTCTTGGACGGGCTTCCCGTCAACATCTACCGCGCGTCGTTTACCGAATATGTGGGAGACGAGCCCTGTGGCACCGTCCTGCCCGTTCGCAAAAAATTGGTCGTAAAATGCGCCGACGGCGGCGTCGTTTTAGATGAATTACAGCTTTCGGGCGGCAAAAAAATCCGCGGTACGGACGCATTAAACGGCAGAAAAATCCAACAAGGACAGCGTTTTCAATGACCAATCCTCTCGTTGATCCCTATTTAATTTTAACCAAAATCTATTCGGACGGCGCCCATTTAAAACAGGCGCTCGCCGAAACGCCCATCGAGGAGCTGCACCGTTCCCGCACGGTAAAAATCGTGTACGGCGTATTGGAAAAGGATATATTTTTAACCCACTGTATCCGTCATTACGCCCCCAAAGCGCCCAAGCTCGCCGTGCGCACCGTGCTCAAAATCGCTCTGTATATGACGCTGTTTATGGACAAACAGCGCTACATGGTAACCGACAACGCAGTATCCCTCTTAAAGAAAATCGGCAAGGGTGGTGTAGGCGGTTTCGTCAACGCATTTCTTCGAAAATTTAATATAGACGAAGTACCCATGCCCAAAGGGGACGAGGGTTTAAGTGTCAGATATTCCTATCCGCTGTTTGCCGTAAAGCTGTTGAAAGAACAGTACCATGCCCGCACGGAAAACATTTTATCCGCTCAAAGTCAGGGTGTTACCGTGCGCTTTGAACAGGGCGCAGAGCAATACCTTCACAAAGAACATATCGTCACGCCCTTTGACGGGGTGTATATTTTTAAAAATTTCATTCGGGACGAAAACTTTTTTGCGGGCAATTACACCTTTCAATCGGTCGGTTCCATCGCCATTTGTCACGGCGTAGCGCCGTGCGACAGCTTATTGGACGCCTGCGCCGCCCCCGGCGGAAAGAGCGTTCTTTTGGCAAAAAAATGCAAAAAAGTCACCGCCTTTGAGCTGCACGAGCATAGAAAACAGCTCATCGAACAGTACGCCGAGAGAATGCACACCGCAAATCTTACGGCGTTTCAAAAGGACTCATCCGTCTATGACGCACACTATGGCGAAGCCTTCGACGGCGTGCTCTGTGACGTGCCCTGCTCGGGCATGGGTACCGTCTCGGAGAATCCCGACATCAAACTGAACAAAACCGCAGAGGATATTGAAAGTCTGCATCCAATTCAATTAAACATATTAAAAACCTGCGCAAAATACGTCAAAAAGGGGGGCGCGCTGTACTACTCCACCTGTTCTGTTTTCCGCCGGGAAAATGACGACGTGGTAGGGGAATTTTTACAGCAACACCCCGAGTTTTCGGTGGAGTTCACCGATAATCCGCTTGCGCATGAAAGAACCAAATTCGGCTTGCAGTTTTTACCCGATACCGCCTTCGGCGCAGGATTTTATTTTTGTAAATTGAAAAAAACCGAGTAAGCAAATGAAAGAAATTTTACAGGATTTATCCTACAATCAAATAGAGGAGCTCACCCTCTCGCTCGGCGAAAAGAAATTCCGAGCCAAACAGCTGTACGACGGCTTAATGCAGGGCAAGCGCATCAGCGACATTTCCAACCTCTCCAAAGAACTTAAATCCAAGCTCTTGGAGCGCTTTGAGGACGAGCCCGTCAAAATTCAGGAACGCTTCATCTCCTCGGACGGCACGGAAAAATTTTTGTTCTCCCTTTCGGACGGCAATCTCATTGAAGGCGTGGTAATGCGCTACAAGCACGGCAACACCCAATGCGTATCCACACAGGTCGGCTGCCGCATGGGCTGTCAGTTCTGCGCCTCTACGCTGGGTGGGTTGGTGCGCAATCTTACCTCGGGCGAAATTTTATCGCAAATTTTAACCGTTAACGCCCTGCTGTCAAAAGGCGGAAGGGAACGCGCCATCACCAACGTCGTATTGATGGGTAGCGGTGAACCGCTGGACAATTACGCCCATACCTTACAGTTTTTAAAAAACGTAACCGCCGAGGGCGGCGTGTGCATTTCCGCACGCAATATTTCGCTCTCAACCTGCGGTTTAGTCGATAAGATGTATGCTCTCGCCGACGAGGGCATTCCCATCAATTTAACCGTTTCCCTGCACGCCACGTCCGATGAGGACAGAAAGCGGATTATGCCCGTTGCCCGCGCCTACTCCATTCAGGAAATTTTAAAAGCCTGCGAGTATTACTTTGAAAAGACGGGCAGAAGATATTACTTTGAATACACGCTGATTGCGGGCGAAAATTGCGATGAACAGCACGCCCAAGGCCTGATAAAGCTTTTAAAAGGCAAGCCCTGTCACGTCAATTTAATTCGCCTCAACGCCGTTAAGGAACGCAATCTTTCTCCCACCGAGCAAAAGGCGGCTTACCGTTTTTTATCTCTCTTGGAGCAGGGCGGAATCTCGGCTACCTTACGCCGACAAATGGGCTCGGACATCGGCGGCGCCTGCGGGCAGCTCCGTGCCGGCTATTTGGAAAAACTGCATAAAAAGGACCAAGAGTAAAAATATACCGCTTATAAAAGCGCCTGCTTTGCGCATACTGTGTTCAGCGTTCGGCGCTTGACGGGGAGGCGGTATATAGACCATGCAGTGGGAAGAAAACCTTTTATTATGGGTACAGGAACGGGTGCGCACACCCTTTTTAAACCGTATCTTTCGCTACATTACGCACTCCACCGATAAGGGCGCGCTCTGGCTTTGCATCGCTCTGGGCTTGACATTTTTCCCTCGCACGAGAAAAGCGGGGCTGTACTGTTTGATTACCGTGTTGGTCGAGGTGATTGCCGTCAATTTATTTTTAAAGCATACGGTGGCACGCATTCGTCCCTTTCAAGCCGTAGAGAGCTTACACGTTTTAATTGCCGAACCCAACGATTTTTCCTTTCCCTCGGGTCATACGGCAATAGCGTTTGCCGTTTCCACGGCAATTTTTTTATCCGGATATAAAGAAGCGGGCTTTGCGCTTTTTGCCTTTGCCGCTATGGTGGGCTTTTCACGCGTGTATTTGGGTGTACACTATCTCACGGACGTATTGGCAGGCGCTTGCATCGGTGGGCTCATTGCCTACGGCGTGCGCCTTGCGCTCAGAATGTTATAAAGAAAATACGGGCATACCATGCCCGAAAATAAAATCAAAAACGCCGAGGTATCGTCCATACCTCGGCGTTTTTAGTATATACGTTATTTTTGATAGCAAGCACAGGCTCTGCCGTCTGGTAAAAAGCCCGAATCCGAGCAGTTTTTGCAGGAATATTGAGGAATTAAATCGCTCTCCAATATACCCATGCCCGTAAGCAATGTAGTTTTTCTCGCTTTCAATTCATTCAACTCTTTTAAAAGAGCAGGCAAGGTCTGCAAATTAAACGCTTCGGCTTTGGCGCTCTCGCGCTCGGCAGTGGAAATCTGCTCGCAAACGGCTTTATATTCCCCGTTTTGCATTGCCCGTTTTTCAAACCGTTCGGCCTTTGCCTCGGCTTTTGCCCGTCTTTCGGCGTAATACCGCTCTCTGTCCGTGCGTTCGTCTATTGCTTGCGTATTTGCATTGACGAATGCAGCGTTTGGTTTAGGCGTATACCCCGTTTGAGGACTTTGCGGTATATCGGATATTTTAAACACTTGTTTGCGCTTCCAATCGGATAAAATTTTATTCATATACGGCAGGGGATGTGAGGTATTCGCCGCCCGCTTTGCCGCCTCTACAATCATGTCCTCGGAAAAGCTCCATTTGCGCCAAGCGTCCAGCATATTCAAATTGGCCTCGCTCTTACGCACCGTGCCGCACAGGCTTTGAATTTTGGAAAGCAATTTCAAATCCCGTTGCATGACTTTGAGGTATTCCTGCACCCCTTCGTCGGACACAACGCCGTCGGTATACAGCTTTTGCAACAGCTCGTCCAAGTCCGAAAAGGAATTTCGCTCGGTCTTCACACAAAGCAGCGCCAAAGCGCACAGCGACTTTTCTTCATACCCACGCTCGTACCACTTGCCCGTATACTCCTTGATATATACGAGTGGCGAGCTGATTTTCAGCCCTAAATTTCTGGCAATCTTAAAGGTTAAATTGCACAGCATATCCTTTTCGTTGAGGTATTCTTCCACGTCGCTTGCGTTGAGCCTTCCATGCTCCGAAAGCTCGCTCAATACCCCATCCAGCGTCTGCATATTTCCACGCTTCAAGTTTTTTGCCGCCGCAATCACGGCGTTTATCTCAAACCCGTCGTTTATCCACTTGGAAAAGAGTGCATAATCACTCTCGTCCGGCTCGCGCTTGGCGCCGAGCAGCACGAGCACTCGCTTTACGTCGGCGGTATGCACGTTGAAGTCGGAGAGCGCCTTTTCCACCTGCGAATAGGTGAGCAGTCCACGCTTTATAAAATTCTTTGCCTTATTGAGAATCTGTGCGTGCGCCACGCCCACGCCACTTTGTTGAATGCAGTATTCGGCAATCAGCAAAAAGGCCTGCTGCTCCATTTCATTTGCCTGCAAAAAGTTCATGTATTTTTGTAAGGTAGGGTATTCCAAGAACACGCCCACCGCCTGCATTTTGCGCTGTAATTCCTTATTGAAATCGGCGTACTTTTCATACTTAATCTTCTTGGGTCTGCCGTCCGAATTGCCAATGGGCAGATATTCAAGAGTGAACGGTTCACGGCAGATAATCTGCACCAGGTCACAGTCTTCCCAAAACTCAAACGCCTCTACAATTTTTTCGGTGGGAATTTTCAACACCTCGGCGCAGTTACCGATGGAGAAATCTCTCGCAGGATTTTGGCATAAAAATAACCCGTAAAGATATACCTTTACGGCAACGTCCTCGGCTTGAGGCATATATTTTACAATGAACTTATTCTCAACGCTCGTATAAGCGCCGTTGATGAAATCCTTGGAGAAATAACAAAAACTCATGTTGCATCCTTTTATCCAAAAGCATATTTTATATTTTAAAATATAATTCGCTTGATTTTCTTCTCGTAAGGGTGTATAATGTAACGGTAGTTTTATCGTGGAGAAGTGTCTTTTGTACGCTCTATTATATCTTTTTTATACGACAAAAGCAAGATAATTCGGCATAAAAAATAATTTTTTTCTGCGTATACGGCTACCTTTTAACCGCCATGAACATCTTACACACTTCCGATTGGCATATCGGCAAAAAATTGATGAATCGAGACCGTCTGAGCGAACAACGGGAAGTTTTAGACGAAATCATCGAGATTGTAGAACAAAACGCCGTCGAGCTCGTCTTAATCGCCGGCGACGTTTACGATACCTTTATGCCGCAGGCAGAGGCGGAAAACCTATTCTTTTACGCCGTCAGACGCTTGGCGGGACAAAACAGAGCCGTGCTCATCATCAGCGGCAACCACGACGACGGCGTTCGTCTGTCCGCCTGTTCGCCTCTGGGCGAGGAGCTGGGCGTTTACGTCGTCAGCAGCCCCAAGGATATTCTTTCCACGACTTCCACCCGTCCCGTGCGCCCCGTTCAATCGGGCGAGGGCTACGTCGTCTTTGAAAACGCCAAGGGAGAGCGCGTGTATATCAACACCTTGCCCTATCCCAACGAGGCTCGCTTAAAAGAGGAGAAAAGCGACGAGAGCTATCCGGACAAAATCAAGCGCTGGATAGAGGTCGGCAGGTCGGCATACAAAGGGGGCATGCCCGAGATTTTACTCTCGCACTTATTCGTTACGGGCGGCATCGCAAGCGACGGCGAACGGGATATCGACCTGGGCGGCGCCAGAGCCGTGCCCTTAAACGCACTGCCCGATTGCGACTATATCGCCCTCGGTCATCTGCATAAAAGACAGCATTTCAAGCAAAAAAACCTCTGGTACAGCGGTTCTATTTTGCAGTATTCTTTCGACGAATCGGGTACGCAAAAGCGCGTTGTGTTACTCCAAACGGACGCTCAAAAATTAGTTTTGGCAACCGAAATTCCCTTAACCAAGGGCAAACGCCTGCTCCGTTTGCAGGCAGACAGTCCCGAGGAGGGAATGGCGCTTTTACAGCAAAATCCCGACACGCACGTCGAGCTCACGCTCCGCCTTTCGGCTCCCTTAACGAGCGAGAACACCCGTGCGCTCCTGTCGCATAAAAACCTGAAATCCCTCATTCCCGCCGTGCAAACGGACGGGGGGCACTCCCTGTCCTTTTCCCGTAGGGAATTGGGCGTTGAGGAGTTGTTTGAAGAATATTACCGCTCGGTATACGCCACCGCGCCGGATAACGAGTTAAAAACGCTGTTTTTACAGCTTCTGGGGGAGGTGAACGCATGAAGCCCACCTACCTTGAATTTTGCGGCGTCAACAGCTTTTCCGAGCGCGCGGTCGTTCACTTTGATAGGCTGTTAAAGGGCGGTATTTTCGGCATTTTCGGGGATACCGGCGCCGGTAAGAGCACGGTTTTAGACTGTATCGGTTTTGCCCTCTACGGCAAATTCAACCGCATCGGTCGGGACGGGTCGGTTTTAACCGATGCCATCAACCATGCCTCAAGCAAAGCCGAGGTCGCCTTTGAGTTTGAAGCCGAATGGAACGGCGAGCGTTCGCTCTATCGCATTGAGCGTTCGTTGAGCAAAACCCGAGGCGTACAAAAAGCCATACTCTACCAAAAACAGGAAGAACGTTTCATCGCGCTGTGCGAAACGCCTTCCCTGGTCAATAAAAAAATCGAAGAAGAAATTATCGGCATCGGGTTCGACGATTTCAAAAAATGTATCGCCCTGCCCCAAGGTGAATTTTCCAAGTTCTTACACGCCCAGCGCAAGGAACGCTTAAACCTCATTGCCAAGCTCTTTTCGCTCGAAGAATACGGGCATGCCCTATACAAAAAGGTCGCCGACCGCATCGACAAAAAGAACGTCGAATGCGAGGGGATCAAGGGGCAGTTAAAGGGCTTTGAAGGTATAACTGCCGAGGCGTTAACCTCGCTTGAAAATCAGGAGCGGACGCTGTCTATACAGCTCGACGCCCTGCAACAAAAAGCCCAAACATCCCAAGCGGAATTGGCAAGCTATGAAGAAAAGGCAAAAAATACTCTTGCGTTGCAAGAGGTACGCACCAAGCTCAACGCCGTGCTGGCGTTACAGCCCCAAATGGAGCAAAACCGCAACGCTTTAAACGGGTTGTTTGCGGCAAAGCAAATTCATGCGTCAATACAGGAGTGTCAAGCCGTTCAGGAAAAATTGCAACAAACCCGGGATTGTGAAAGCAAGCTTTGCCGACAGGAGAGCGAGCTGACCCTTGCAGTTGAACAGCAAAAAACGCGTATCTGCTCGCTCGATACCGATGCGCAGATTGAAGAACTACAACGGTACCATGCCCGTGTGGAGAGCGCAAGCGCACAGATGCTCGACTTGGAGCAAACCGAAAATCTATTAAACCAAACGCGGGAAAAATATCGCAATCAAAGCACCGAGCTCAAACAGTACGCACGTTTTGATTACCAAGCGGAAAAATCCCGGCTTACATCTCAGCTTGAGGGCTTACCTCAAGAGGAATCTCTGCTCGATTATATCAACCAACATTTTAAATCGGCGTTGCTTTTTGAGGAATATTACGTCTTTTCTCAAGAATTAGAAGGCTTGGCGCAAAAACACCCCGTCATCCTGCCCGATGCGCAGCCGCTCATTGATAAATACACCGCAAGGGGAGTCAAGGAGAGCTCAGATATCTACGCACAAGCCGAATATTTCCGTAAATGTGCGCAAAAAAAAGCCGAAATTCAAAAACAACTGGCGGAATTGGAAATCAAAAACACAAAACACGCCGTTGCCTTGGAAAAGAAGTCGCAACTGCTTGCCGAGGGCGAACGCTTGCAGAGCGAATATATACGCAAAAAAGAAGCGCTTTCGCAAATCACTTCGCTGGGTAGCTTGCAGTCCTTACAGGACAAAATTCAAAAATTAAAAACACAAAAACAGCAACACACCGACCGTTTGGAACAATTGCAACAACAGCTCAACGCCCTGCAGCGCAGTCTTTCGGCAAAGCAAGCCGAGCAAAGGGCGTATACGCAGTCGATAGAGGGCTATGAAAAACAAATATCCCAACAGTTATCGAGCGCAAAAATCCCGTCCAAGCAGGCGGCACAAGCGCTGTTACAGCAATACGGCGACCCTGCCGTACTCCAGGAAAAAACCGAAAAATACTTTCTCGAGCGCCACGCGCTCTTATCCGAGGAAAGCCGCCTCGCGGCTTTGACCGACGGAGAAATAGATAAGGAGCACCTTGCAAAGCTACGGGAAAACAGCCGTACTCTGAGTGAAGAGGTGGCGCGGCAAAACCGTACCTTAGCGGTGGTACGAAGCGACCATGCCCGTATGCAATCGCAGTTAAAGCAAAAAACAGAGCTGGAAAAACAAGCGGCTGCGCAGCTACACGATTTGGGCGTTTTGGAACAGCTCAAAGAGCTGGTCAAAGCCGATAAGTTTATGGAATTCGTCGCCGTGGAATACTTGCAGGATATGGCAACGAACGCCAACAATCTGCTTTTAAAGCTCACGGGCGGCAGATATTTTCTCATTTACGATAAAAACTTTGAGGTCGGTGATAATTTCAACGGCGGCGCACTGCGCGGGGTACACACCCTCTCGGGTGGAGAAACCTTTTTGGCTTCGCTCGCCTTGGCGCTGTCGCTGAGTGCGGCAATCCATCAAAAATCCCTGCGCTCCATTGAGTTTTTCTTCCTGGACGAAGGCTTCGGCTCCTTGGACGGAGAGCTGGTGGATACGGTCATGGATAGCTTGGAAAAGCTGAAAAACCAAAATTTCTCCATTGGCATCATCTCCCACGTCGGGGAGCTAAAGCAACGCTTGGAGAATAAAATCACGGTCATTAAAGCCAACGGAGAGCGCGGTTCTCGTATCGAATAAAAGCTTTGACCTATAAAAACTTAAAAACGTAAAAACATAAAAACTAATTAAGGCGGAAATTTATTTTGGCGCAAAAAATTTTAACCCCAATTTCTCTATGGCAGGACTTTGACGCTTCATTGCCGTTACAGCCTGAAATCGTAGAAGAACGGGAGACAGACGGTATTTTATACCGTGAAACCACTTTTGGGGGCAGACAAACCAAACAAAATCGGGTACAAATTTACGGTGTGGAGGTGCGCCCCGTTGGGGTGGATACTCTTCCCGCGCTTTTGCTTTTGACCGAAGCCAACCGAGCCGTCGATTTACGCCTTGCCGAGCGGTTTGCCCGTCGGGGCTACTGCGTATTTTGCATGGACTACCGTGGCGAAACGGCGGAAACGGATAGACATACCGTCTATCCCGAGGACGTGGAGTACGCCAACTTTCTGCGCTCCGAGCGCCATATTCTGCACGCAGACGAAGGCGCCAAAAAAACGGCATGGTACGAATGGACGGCGGCGGCTATCTACGCCGTGCAGTATCTTCGTTCGCTCGACTATATCTCTTCCGTCGGCGTCATGGGCGCCAGAGAAGGCGGAGAAATCGCCTGGAAGCTGATGGCCGTTACCGAGCTTTCGTGCGGCATCTGCATCAACGCGGCAGGCTGGCTGTCGCATCGCAATACCTATAAATTCGGGGAAGATACGGTGGTGGACATGGCGGAAGAAAAGCGCCTGTTCCTCGCCGGTATCGACTCGCAATCCTACGCGCCCTTCGTCAAATGCCCCGTTTTAATGCTCGTGGCAATTTCAGATGTCTACGTGGATGCGGATAAAGCGTACGATACCTACGTGCGTATCAATCAGGAACAGTTTTCCACCATCAATTACTCCATCGGCTACGGCGGCGCCATTGACGAAAAAGGCATCAAAAACGCCGATATGTTCATGGATAAATACCTCAAAGAGCGGCAAATTTTTATCGCTCGCCCCTTGGAAATTACCTTGGAGGACGACGGCGAAGAAAGCCTCTCGGCAACGGTTGTTTCGGACGGAGAGGGCGAAAGCATTTGCTCTTTGGTCTACTTTGCTGAGGACAGCATTGCCGCGCACCGCAGAGAATGGATTAAATGTACGCACGGCAAAGAACTCGAAGGCGGTAAAGTCTCCTTTCCCTTACCCCTTTATCAAAAGACCGAAACGGTCTTTGCCTTTGCGCAAGCAGAGTATTCCAGCGGATTTACGGTTTCTTCCAAAATCACCTTCAAGCGCATAGAAAAAGACTATCAATCTGCTGTATCGCACAGCAATATTTTATACGATTCACGCATGGACGGCGACTTTTTCGTACCCGTGGACCATTCCAAAGCCATGCTGGGCGGTTGTTTTTGGACGGATAAGGAAGGCGTACCCTCCAGAGCCGAAGGCTACGGTAAAATTTTCGGCATGACCTGTTCAAGGGGATTGCAAACCTACCGTATCGCTCAACGCCGTTACGCCCCGCAGGAGCGCTCGATGCTGCATTTCAATGTGTACGCACCCAAGGATTGCTACGTAGACGTGCGCATTTTAAAACGTATTTTCGCAGACGTATACGAAACATTTTCCACTTCCCTCTTTTGCTTAGGCGGCGGCAGATGGAAGAATATTTTACTCTCCGCTAACGCTTTCAAATCGGACATGGGTGCTTCCTTAAACGATTTTTGCGACTGTCATTCCCTGCAATTCCAGGCGCAGGAGAGCGAGAGCTTTATCATCAACAATATACTTTGGATTTAATAAAGACGTATGTTTACTTTGGGCGATATCGTTACAACCAAAAAAAATCATCCCTGCGGCGGCAACCGTTGGGAAGTGGTGCGCATTGGCGCAGACTATAAAATCAAATGTCTGCAATGCTCCCGCGTGGTCATGCTCACGCCGGACGAACTAAAAAAACGGACGAAGTCCGTGGAAAAATCAACCGAGGAGGTAAAAAAATGAACGTACACCCTCAAACAGAAACCGCCTCAAAACGCAGCGGATTTTCCGTTGGCTCTATCCTTTCGTGGATTCTTACCGTTGCACTCTTGCTGTGCGCCGCCGGTATTTTATTCATCAACATACAACCCAAGGTGTTGGTGGAGGGCGATTCCATGAACGTTACGCTACAAAACGGCGAGGTGCTGTGCATCAGTGAAAATCTTGAAGCCCAACGGGGCGATATCGTCATTATAGATACGTCCGCTTATGTTGACGAAAATCTTGGCTTTATAACCGACGCACAGGGCAACAGCTTCATCATCAAGCGCCTCATCGCCGTGGAAGGGGACAGCGTTTATTGCAGCGAGGGCGTGGTATATATTTGCTACGAAGGTCAAACCGAATACATTCCGCTCAAAGAGGACTACGTTTCCCCAGACTATACCACCGAGGATTTTGCTACCGTTACGGTGGGCGAGGGCGAAATTTTCGTCATGGGCGACAACCGCAGCCCGAGAGGCAGCTTGGACAGTCGCACCGCGGGATGCTTTCAACAATCGGAAGTAATTGCAGTCGTACCCGATTGGGCGTACGCCGTCCGCGGGTTCACTACGTTTTGGTATAACTTACTCAACTAATTCAAAACAAAATTTATAATTCTATATACAGGAGATTATTTCAGTATGCACGCAGTCGTTACGGTAACAGGCAAGGACAAAAAGGGCGTTATCGCCAAGGTCAGTCAATTTCTTTTGGAAAAAAACGCCAACATTGAAGACGTTTCCCAAACGGTCATGGACGAATACTTCGCCATGATTATGCTGGTGGACATTTCGGGCATTCAGGAGGAGCTTTCGGTTTTGGCGCAGGAATGTGCAGAAATGGGTAAGAGCATAGGCATGTCCGTGCATATGCAACACGAGGACATCTTCAACGCCATGCACAACGTATAATCGAATACGGAGGAAAGAGAAGCTATGTTCAATAAATTCGACGTACTCGAAACCATCAACATGGTCGAAAAGGAGCACTTGGATATCCGTACCATCACCATGGGTATTTCCTTGTTATCCTGTATTCGCGCCACGGCAGAAGAAACGGCAACCGCCGTCTACGATTTGGTCTGTAAAAAAGCCCAGAACATCGTCAAAGTCGCCGCCGATTTATCGGGCGAATACGGCATTCCCATCGTCAATAAACGCGTATCCGTCACCCCCGTCAGCTTAATCACCGCCGCCTTTCCCGAAAAGAGTATTCTCGTGGGCAAGGCGCTCGATAAGGCAGCTCAAACGCTCGGCATCGACTTTTTAGGCGGTTATTCCGCGCTCGTACACAAGGGCACGGCAGACTATGAAGAAAAATTCATTCGCACCATTCCCGAGGTCTTGGCAAGCACTTCGCGCCTTTGCTCCTCGGTCAACGTCGGTTCGTCCAAATCGGGCATCAATATGGATGCCGTTCGCTTGATGGGTGAAATCGTCAAGGAATGTGCGCATCTCACCAAGGATAACGACGGCTTGGGTTGCGCCAAGCTGGTAATCTTTTGCAACGCCGTTGAGGACAACCCCTTCATGGCAGGCGCCTTCCACGGCGTGGGCGAAGGGGATACGGTCATCAACGTGGGCGTATCCGGTCCCGGCGTAGTGGAGAGTGCGGTCAAGGCTATCCCCAACGCCGATTTAACCGAGGTTGCCGAAACCATTAAGCGCACGGCGTTTAAAATCACCCGTGCCGGTCAGCTCATTGCAACCGAAGCGTCCAAGCGTTTAAACGCCCGCTTCGGCATTGTGGATTTATCCTTGGCTCCCACCCCTGCCCGTGGCGACAGCGTTGCGGCAATTTTAGAAGAAGTGGGCATCGAGAGCGTGGGTACGCACGGTACCACCGCAATTCTCGCCATGCTCAACGACGCCGTGAAAAAGGGCGGCGTTATGGCAAGCTCTCGTGTGGGCGGTCTTTCGGGTGCCTTCATTCCCGTATCCGAGGACATCGGTATGATCGAGGCGGCGGAAAGCGGCAAAATCAGCTTGGATAAATTGGAAGCCATGACCTGCGTATGCAGCGTCGGTCTGGACATGATTGCCATTCCGGGCAATACCTCGGCATCCACCATCTCCGCCATGATTGCCGACGAAGCGGCAATCGGCATGATCAACAACAAGACCACGGCGGTCCGCGTCATTCCCGCACCGGGTAAAAAGGTGGGCGAATGGGTCAACTTCGGCGGGCTTTTGGGCAGAGCGCCCGTTCTGCCCGTACACGAGAGCAGTGCGGAAAAATTCATTTCCCGCGGCGGCTTAATTCCCGCACCCATTCACAGCTTTAAAAACTAATATTCAGGATTGTATAATTTTTATGGAAAGAAATCAAATTGCACAAAAGCATCAATGGAATGTACAGGATATTTTCACCGATGACGAGGCTTGGGAGACGGAATTTTCTGCCCTGCAAGCAAGCTGTTCTTTTACGCAATACAAGGGGAAACTGTCCGAGAAACCCGTGTTATTGGATTTCTTTGAAAAGGACGCAAACTTCTCTCTGCGCGCGGAAAAGCTCTATCTGTACGCGTCCATGCGCCATGACGAGGACGTGCGGGTAGATAAATACCTCTCGTACCTCTCGCAAATCCAGCTGCTCTTTACCGAGTACGCATCGCAAATCAGCTTTTTCGAGCCCGAGCTTTTATCTCTGCCCGAAGCAACCTTGCAGGCTTGGATAAAGGATAAGGACTTTGCTGATTACGACTATTTCCTTCGCCGTATGTCAGAGCAAAAATCGCACGTTCTTTCGGAAAACGAGGAGAAAATTTTAGCCCTCGCATCCCAACCTCTGGGCGGTTTTCACGACGTGTTCTCTATGCTCGACAACGCCGATTTGCCCCTACCCATGGTCAAGTTCAACGGGGAAAAGACGCAGCTTACGCACGCCACCTACGGCTTGATTATGCACAGCGGAACGAGGAAGGAAAGAAAGGCTTGCTTTCAAGCCTACTACAAGGCGTACGAATCCCTGTTAAACACCATCACGGCGACCTATACGGGCAACGTACAAAAGGACGTATTCTACAAAACCGCAAGGGGCTATGAAAGCTGTCTTGCTATGGCGCTTTTCGGTGAGGACGTACCCCCCGCCGTCTATAACCGCCTGATACAGTCGGTGCATAAGGCGTTGCCTGCACTGCACAAATATATCCGCATCCGCAAAGATATATTAAAGCTCAAACAGCAGCATATGTACGACCTCTCTCTGCCCCTGGTTGAAGAAGCAGACGTCAAGCTGCCCTATGAGGAGGCGTACCAAAAGGTAGTGGAGGGGCTTGCCCCCTTGGGTGAGGAATACCAAGCGCTCTTGCGCCGCGCCTATAACGAGCGTTGGATTGACGTATATGAGAACACGGGCAAGCGCAGCGGCGCATACAGCACGGGCGTATACGGCACGCACCCTTACGTTTTATTAAACTACCAGCCCACCACGCACGAGCTGTTTACCATTGCACACGAAATGGGTCACTCTATTCATACCTACTTTTCCAACGCCGCACAGCCGTACGCAAAATCTTCGTATACCATCTTTTTAGCCGAAATTGCCAGCACGGTCAACGAGGTATTGCTGCTCAAATATATGTACAAGACCACGCAGGATACAAAATTAAAGAAATTCCTGCTCAATTACTATATCGATATGTTCCGCACCACGCTCTTCCGTCAAACGCAGTTTTCCGAGTTTGAGGAAATCGTGCACCAAAAGGCAGAACAGGGTCAACCGCTCACCAAGGAGCTGTTGTGCGATACCTACCATGCCCTCAACAAACGCTATTACGGCAGGGGAATTACCCACGATCGGGAAATCTCCTATGAGTGGGCGAGAATACCGCATTTTTACCGCTCGTTCTATGTGTATAAATATGCTACGGGCATCATCTCTGCGGTATCCATCGTCAAGCGTATCGAAAGCGAGGGGACGCCTGCCGTACAGGATTATTTCAACTTCCTTCGCAGCGGCAACAAGACCTGTCCCGTCGATATTTTAAAACAGGCGGGCGTAGACCTGACCACGCCGCAACCCTTCGATACGGCGATGGAGGAATTCAAAAATACCTTAGCCGAGTTTGAGGCATTAACCAAAGAGGAGAAGTAATTTTTTATGCCAACCGACGTAAACGCAAATACCATGCCCCACAGTATAGATGCAGAGCTTGCGCTCCTGGGCTGTTTGATTATCGACAACGAATTGCAGGCGGACATCATAGAATCGCTCACCGAAGAGGATTTTTATTTAGAGGCGCATAAATACGTCATCAAGGGAATGCGGCAGGTGTTTTTAAATAAAAAACCCGTTGATATCGTCACTCTCTCGGACGAATTGGAGCGCACGGGCGAGCTGGAGCGAGCCGGCGGCATCGCCTACATCACCGAAATAACGCAAACCACGCCCTCGTCCGCCAATTATAAATATTATCTCGACATCGTCAAGCGCGACAGCATGAACAGAAAGCTCATTCGCGCCGCGCGCAAAATCATTGAAAACAGCATGAAGGGCGAGGAAATCACACAGTCGCTCGACTTTGCCGAGCAGCAGGTGTATAACCTCTCCAAAGAGAACGAAAAATCGTCCTTAAAGAGTATGGCGGAAGGGGACATCGTAGACGAGGTCATTCATAAGTTTGAAGAAATCAAGCGCGACCCGAACGTTTTAAGAGGTGTTGAAACGGGCTTCAGACAGCTGGATAAAATGACCAACGGGCTGCAAAATTCCGACCTCATCATTTTAGCCGCCCGCCCGGGCATGGGTAAAACGTCCTTTGCCATGAACATCGTTGAACACGCCGCCATGCAAAAGGGCAAGGTGTGCGCCGTATTCTCGCTGGAAATGCCCCGTATTCAAATCGTACAGAGATTGCTCTGCTCCTATGCGGGCGTCAGCATGGAGCGTGCGCTTTCGGGTAAATTAGAACAGCCCGAATGGAAAAAGCTGTTTTTGGCTTCGGACAGACTGTCCAAGAGCAAAATTTATATCGACGATTCTTCCCGCATTTTACCCACGGAAATTCTCTCCAAATGCCGCCGCTTGAGTGCGCAGGTCGGCGGGTTAGACCTCGTCATGATCGACTATATCCAGTTGATGGGCAGCATTTCCAACGGTGGCTCTTCGGAAAGCAACCGTCAGCAGGAAATCGCCGCCATCAGCCGTGATTTAAAGCTCATGGCAAAGGAATTAAACGTACCCGTCATTGCGCTCTCGCAGCTGCGCCGTATCCAAACCAAGGAACCCCAGCTTTCCGACCTTCGTGAATCGGGCGCCATCGAGCAGGATGCCGACATCGTTATGTTCATCAACCGTCCCGAGGCAACCGCAACGGCGGAGGAATTGGCTTCGGGTAAAATTGTCAAGGGCGCAGCCGAGCTGGTCATCGCCAAGCACAGAAACGGCTCGCAAGGCCGTGTTCAGCTCCGCTTCATCGGCGAATCCACCAAATTCGTCAACGTGGACGACCAAAACCGCGAGGACGAACCGCCCGTCAAAGCGGCTCATCCAAGCGACTACGACGCACCGTATAACGCCGCACCCGAGGAGGAGCTTCCCCCCGTCGACCAATCGCATCCCGCCAATATGGTGCGCGCAGGCGAGGAAGAAATGCCCTTTTAATGGATGATATGTTACAATAAAAGATACACACAGGGAGGAAAAAGGCGTGAAACGCAAAAAAGTACTCTTCATCTGTACGGGTAATACCTGCCGTTCGCCCATGGCAGAGGCGCTGCTGCGTCGGGAAATCAAACGCCGAAAAATTAAATTTGTCGACGTTGCGTCCGCAGGCTTACAGGTACAAAAAAACGCCGTCATTCATCCGTCCAGCGCACAGCTGTTGGAGGAAAACGGACTATCCATGCCCAAGTTTAAGCCCCGTCAGCTCAATGCAAAAATTTTGCAGTCAGCCTTTGTCGTCATTACCATGACCGACGCGCAAAAGCAAAATTTAGCGCCCGACGAAAAGATATATTCCATGAGTCAAGTGACGGACGGCATGCAAATTCCCGACCCTTACGGCTTGGGCTTGCAGGCGTACCGATAAACCTACGCCCTGCTCGAACAAGCCGTTCAAAAAATTGCCGACAGTATAGAGGGAAAAGAGTAAGCTTTTCTTTTTCGGCAATATAATAAGAAGTATAAAAATCATGTTTCATGATAATAAAAAAATAAAACCCTACGGAGGAAAAAAATATGAAAATAGCAATCGCCTGTGACCACGGCGGACTCAATTTAAAGAACGCACTCAAAGCCTTTTTAGAAAAAAACGGTTACGAATACGTTGACTTTGGCACCGAAACAACGGCTTCCTGCGACTATCCCGACTTTGCGCTTGCGGCAGCGGAAGCGGTGGCAAAGGGTGAATGTGAAAGAGGCATCGTAGTATGTTCTTCGGGCATCGGTGTTTCTATCGTAGCCAATAAGGTGCCGGGCATTCGCTGCGCGCACTGTCACGACGTGTATTGCGCAAAATATACCCGTTATCACAACGACGCCAACATGATTGCCTTCGGCGAAAGATGCTTAGGCGTAGGCATGATGGAAGAAATCGTAACCGCCTTTTTAACCAGCGAATTTGAGGGCGGCGAACGCCACGAAAGAAGAATTGCTAAAATCAAAGCCATTGAAGAGAAATACTGCAAGTAAAAAAATAAAATCTGAGCTTTTATAATAGGAGTTTTTCATAAATGCCAGAAGCAATCATTCAGTTTTTACAAAATTTTATAGCCGGCACGGGGCTGTCCATCGTCAAAGCCGCTGCACTTTTCGTCGCAGGCTTGGTTGTTACCAACCTCGTCGTAGCCTTGGTTCGCAAATTTACCATTAAAAGCAACCAATTGGACAACGCCGCTTCGGTATTCATCGTATCGCTCGTCAAAGTGGTGCTGTACGTTCTCGTGGTACTGGTAGTATTGAGTACCCTCGGCGTGGAAACGGCAAGCTTAATTGCCGCTTTTGCTGCTGTTGCGCTCGCCATTTCGCTCGGCTTACAGAACACCCTTGCCAGCTTGACAAACGGCATTTTAATCATTTTCACCAAACCCTTTAAGCAGGGCGATTACGTCAATATCGGCGGGGTAGAGGGAACGGTAAAAGCCATTCGACTGTTCAATACCAAACTGAGCACGCCCGACAATCTCGACGTTATTGTGCCGAATAACGACATTTTAACCAGCAAAGTCATCAATTACAGCGCCATGCCCCTTCGCCGATTGGATTTGACCGTACCCGTTCCCTATTCCACGGACGTAGAAAGTATAAAGGCGCTCTTATCCGAATGCCTACAAGACGAACGCATCGTTTCTCTTCCTGCGCCCATGTGCCGTTTAAGTGAATACGGCAGCAGCTCCTTAAATTACTTGGTGCGCTGTTGGGTACCCAACGGTCTGTATTGGGACCTTCGGTTCGATTTAAACGAGCGCATCTTTACGCATTTGAAGAACAACGGCGTGGAAATTCCCTTCAATCAGTTGGACGTACACGTAATATCTGAAAAAAATACAAACGGGGAGGAAGCGTAAATGTTTTATAATTTGCTTATTTCCGAACAAACTGCAATGCTCCTCACACAGTATATTTTTTACGGCGCGATATTTGTCGTCGGCTTAATCGTG
>JAFVZP010000033.1 GCA_017508105.1 Clostridia bacterium | reverse complement strand
TTTGAGTATTCCAAAGCAGACTTAAGTCGAATAGAATTGAGAACGGATAACATCGACAACGTATTTGCATTTTTTGATGCTAAACTCCGAAAGTTCCCGTCTCACAGAAACGGCTTATTGATGTTGCTGAATGCGGATGACGTAGAGCATTGGAACGTAAGCTATGAAATAACTCATAAATTTTCAAACGTCATTGGAAGTTCTCTGAACGACACTTTTGAGATTCGCTGTTATATAGATGGGTATATTCAATTACCGGACGGGCGGGAGTATTATACGATAGCCTCATTTACTCCCACACAATTAATGCAAGAAGCTTCTTGGGGAACGGAGTGGTATTATGAAAGCCAAGATCCTCTGCGCTACATCTGTCATGACGGAGATGAATTTTTATCCAAGTCTTATTTTGCTTATCCGAAAACGGCACTGGGTTCCGGAGACCCGCCTAATACACATTGTACGTTGGCAATATATTATCAATCGGATAATGCAGAAAATCCCTATAAAGAAAATATGGTACCCTCTAATTTCAATTATTATTATGCAAACCTTCAAGTTAATATTGAAGATGGTTGGATGTATAACCCGAACAATAATCCTAAATTAACGAAAGAAGAAGCGCAGCTTGTTTACGGTCAATTATACGAAACGATAAAAAACAGCTTTGTCGTTTACGACTATGAACATTACAGTAAACAGTTTGATAAGGAATAAAGAGATAAAATAAGGAGCTTGATTTATGAAAAAATTATTATCAATCCTCATGGCAATAGCATGCCTTTGCAGTGTGATACTATTTACGGCTTGCGACGGTTCGGGAAACTCAAGTGCAAGCAACGCATCAAGCCCTTCGGGCAGTACTGCGTCGGATAGCACGAACGGCGGGGGCGACGTTTCCATGCCTGTCAATAAGGTAATTAAATACGTTGAAACGGAAGATTTTAGAAGGGAAACAGAGAGAAGGGTAGCGGTTACAAATGTTGAAGAAACAACGGTTAATTACGATCAAAGTAAGATGAATGACGCTCTTATAAACCCCGAGAACTACGGTTATCTGTTGTCCGGTGCGGCGTATACTACGACGGATATTAATGAAATATACGCCGTTTTTGATGAGCTCTATAAAGAGTCTAAATATGTTTCAAGTGAAATTTTTTTAATTGGTTTTGACTTTACAGGGTTAGAGAATGTTGAAGTATCTTACGAGTTGTACTTGGGTGAGCTAACTTTGCCGGAGAACGGTGCAATCGGCAACAGCTATTTCGACAGAGAGGGCGTTACGTACGAGCCTCGATTTAGGATTACTTTTAGCGGAGAAATAGAAGTAGCGGATGGTTCGGTGTACGCGTTTGAAGGGGAATACGATACTTCTTCCTCTATGTATGACAGCGATGCTCAAAAAACACTCGTCAATAATGCGGATGAAATTATAAAAGACGGATTGATTATTAATCGAGTCGGTTATAGCGGTCCAACATACACTTATGTGGCATATCATTTGAATTATGGGGATGAGTTTGCAGACGGCGTTAATTTAGGGCGCGTTTGGATAAAGATCCTTGACGGGATAAATACCAGGGATTTTTTTCAAGAGCATATTAGTTTGGAAGAATATGAAGCCTACGAAGCGATGCTACATAAAACAGCCGGACAATTCTACGAGATTTTAAAAGATAGAGTCGTCGTTTACGACTATGAACATTACAGCAAACAGTTTGATAAGAAATAAAGAGATAAAATAAGGAGCTTGATTTATGAAAAAATTATTATTAATCCTCATGGCAATAGCCTGCTTTTGCAGCTTGGTGATATTTACGGCTTGCGACGGTTCGGGCAACTCAAGTGCAAGCAATTTTGCAAGCCCTTCGGGGAGTACTGCGTCCGCCTCGTCCGACAGTCCTTCGGATAGTAGCACGCCGGACAGCACTGCGCCTGACAGCACTGCGTCAGATAGCACGAGCGGAGATAATGCGGGGGATAGCGACCAAAACGAGGGGGATACGCAAACGCTTCCCGTAATTCAAATAAAGTCCAACGTAACGCCCTTTACGGAAGATAGAACGGAAAATATAACCATAAGAAGCGTACCCAAAACGGATACGGAATTTGACGTGGAAAATTTTGATTTTTCGTTTGAGTATTCCAAAGCAGACTTAAGTCGAATAGAATTGAGAACGGATAACATCGACAACGTATTTGCATTTTTTGATGCTAAACTCCGAAAGTTCCCGTCTCACAGAAACGGCTTATTGATGTTGCCGAATGCAAATGACGTAGAAGGTTGGAACGTAAGCTATGAAATAACTCATGAATTTTCATATGATATTGTCAATGAATACGACTTAAACGATATTTTTAAAATTCGCTGTCAGATGGAAGGCTATATTCAATTACCGGATGGGCGGGAGTATTATACGTATATAAGTTTTACGCCTATTACAATAATATCAGAATGTGCTACCGGTTCATATTTTGGAGATGATTCTTCTGTGCGCTACGTTTGTTATGACGGAGATGAATTTTTATCTAAGTCTTATTTAGCTTATCCCAAAACGTCACTGGGTTCTGGAATTCCGTCTAATACGTGGTGTGATTTAGGAATATATTATCAATCAGATAATGCAGAAAATCCCTATAAAGAAAATATGGTGCCTTCAAATTATCGTTATTATTATGCGGATATTTTTATTAATATTTATGACGCTTTAAGGTATAACCCGAACAATAATCCTGAATTAACCGAAGAAGAAGCGCAGCTTGTTTACGGTCAATTATACGAAACGATAAAAAACAGTTTTGTCGTATACGACTATGAACATTACAGTAAACAGTTTGATAAGGAGAAATAAACAATGAAGGGCGTAGATAAAAACCGCGCCCTTTTACTTTGTAAAAAAATCCCCACAGTGACCCTCAAACGATTGAAAAATACGCAAAAATGTGGTATAGTATTAGGGTAAATAAAATCATAGAGGTAACACAGAATGAATTACATGGAAGAATCCTTAAAGCGCCATGAGGCGTGGCAAGGTAAGCTTGAAATTAAAGTCAGAACGCCCATTGAAAATAAAGAGGACTTATCCCTCGCCTACACCCCCGGCGTAGCCCAGCCCTGCTTGGAAATTCAAAAGGATATCAATAAATCCTTCGAGCTGACTCGCCGCTGGAACACCGTTGCTGTCGTTACCGACGGTACGGCAGTTTTAGGCTTGGGGGACATCGGTCCCGAGGCAGGCATGCCCGTAATGGAAGGCAAATGCGTGCTGTTCAAAGCCTTTGGCGACGTCGACGCAATTCCGCTCTGCGTGAAGAGCAAAGACGTGGACGATATCGTCAACACCGTTGCGCTTTTGTCGGGCAGCTTCGGCGGGGTAAACTTAGAGGATATCTCCGCTCCCCGTTGCTTTGAAATTGAGAAAAAGCTCAAAGAACGTACGGATATTCCCATCTTCCACGACGACCAACACGGCACTGCCGTCGTCGTTGCGGCGGCGCTCATCAACGCCTTAAAGCTCGTCGGCAAGAAAATGGAAGACTGTACCATCTCCTTCTCGGGCGCAGGCGCGGCGGGTACTGCAATTGCCAAATTGCTTTTAAGCATGGGCGCAAAGGACGTATACATCGCCAACAGAAAGGGCATCATCTGTGAAGGTGTCAACGAGCCCGCCGGAAATGAAGAGCTCGCCAAAATTACCAATAAATCCAAGCGCACGGGCGACCTTGCCGCCGCTATGAAGGGTACCGATATCTTCATCGGCGTATCCGCTCCCGGCATCGTCAGCGCAGACATGGTACGGGGCATGAACCAAAACGCCATCGTTCTTCCCATGTCCAATCCCGTGCCCGAAATCATGCCCGACTTGGCAAAAGCCGCCGGTGCGGCAGTCGTCGGCACGGGCAGAAGCGACTTTCCCAACCAAATCAACAACGTCCTTGCCTTCCCCGGTATCTTCCGCGGCGCTTTGGACGTAAGAGCCAAGGAAATCAACGAAGAAATGAAGATTGCAGCGGCAAAAGCCATTGCAAGCCTGGTTTCGGACGAAGAATTGACCGCCGATTATATCCTGCCTTACGCTTTCGATAAGCGTATCGGTCAAACGGTAGCCAAAGCCGTAGCCGAGGCGGCAAGAGCGAGCGGCGTTGCCAGAATTTAAAAACAACCGATTGACGGACGTGTATCACAGCACGTCCGTTTTTGCTTTCCTGGAATTTATATATAAATTTTTATATATAAAATTGCAAAAGCCGACGGCGTTACTTGACAAAAATCCGCCGATATATTATAATATATAATCGTTGAGAATAAAACTTTTACGGTGGGAGAAAAAAGCTTCTCCGTAAATTAAGGAGTAAAATATATGTTAACATCAATTTGCGGTATCAACTGGGGCGACGAAGGCAAGGGCAGAATGGTCGACTTGCTCTCCTCCGATTTCGACATCGTCTGCCGTTATCAGGGCGGCAACAACGCCGGTCATACCGTCATCAACGAAAAGGGCAAATTCATCTTGAATTTATTGCCTTCGGGCATCTTGCGCGAGGACGTTGTCAACGTCATGGGCAACGGCATGGTCATCGACATCAAGCACCTCTCGGGTGAAATGGAGAAACTCAGAAGCCAAGGCATTAAAATTACTCCCGAAAACTTAAAAATCAGCGATAAAGCCGTTATCACCATGCCTTACAACGTCTTGCAGGACTGTCTGGAAGAGGACCGTCTGGCAGGTAAAAAATTCGGCTCCACCCGCCGTGGCATCGCACCCGTCTATGCCGATAAATTCATGAAAAAAGCCTTCCGCATGGGCGAGCTTTTAAACTTCGACCGTCTTTGCAAGCGCATTGACGACATCGTGGAATGGAAAAATTTAAGCGTCGTCAACGGCTATAACGCCGCTCCCGTCACCACGCAGGAAATCGTGGATTACTTCAAGACCTACGGCGAGCCCTTAAAGGACTACATCTGCGACGTCGGCGTATATTTAAACGAGCAGAATAAAGCGGGCAAAAAAATCATGTTCGAGGCACAGCTCGGCGCACTGCGCGACATCGATTTCGGCATTTATCCCTACACGTCTTCCTCGTCCACAATCGCCGCCTACGCACCCATCGGTGCGGGCGTGCCCAACTTACAAATTGATAACTCCATCGGCATCATGAGGGCTTACTCTTCCTGTGTGGGCGAAGGTCCTTTCACCTGCGAATACTTCGGCGAAAAGGCTGAAAAATTGCGTGAAGCAGGCGGAGAATACGGTGCGGCTACGGGCAGACCCAGAAGAGTCGGTCCCTTCGACGTACCCGCTTCCCGTTACGGCATCCGTTGCCAAGGCGCCAATGAAATTGCGCTCACCAAGCTGGACGTTCTCTCGGGCTATGAAGAGCTGGAAGTGTGTGTTGCCTATGAATTGAACGGCAAAGAGCTCACCGAATTCCCCTTCACCGACGTATTGGACGACTGCAAGCCCGTATTCAAAACCGTTAAGGGCTGGAACTGCGACATCTCCAAATGCCGTAAAAAAGAGGATTTGCCCCAAGAGGCACTCGACTATATCGCTTACATCGAAAAGGCTTGCGACTGTTATATCAAATACGTATCCGTCGGTGCCGAACGTGAAGCGTATATCGTCATGGAATAAAATTTAATTAATAAACTCATTTTTTCCGCTTGCGCATATACTGTGTTATGCGGAAAAAATTTTATAAAATGCACGGCGTCGGTAACGACTACGTGTACTTCAACTGTATGCACCAAGCCATTGCCAACCCTCAGGCGTTGGCAAGGAAAATTTCTCACCGACAGTTCTCGGTCGGTGCAGACGGCGTCATTCTCATTTTAAAAAGCAAAATCGCCGACGCCAAAATGCGCATCTTCAACGCCGACGGCAGCGAAGGGAAAATGTGCGGCAACGGCATTCGCTGCGTGGCAAAGTTTTTATTCGATCATAAAATCGTTTCAAAAGAAATTTTGACCGTCGAAACGCTTTCGGGTGTAAAAACGCTGTGGATTACCAAAACGCAAAACGGCTTGGCAGAACAAATCAAAGCCGACATGGGTAGGGCGGAGTTCTCTCCAAAAGCTGTCCCTGTCGCGCTTTCGGGCGAGGAAATTATAAACCGAAGCGTATGCGTCGGCGGAAAAAATTACGCAATCACCTGCGTCAGCATGGGCAATCCCCACTGCGTGGTGTTCGATACGCTTGAGGAACCGTTTGAAACAATCGGTCGCGCCTTTGAACAAAGTCCGCTCTTTCCCGAGGGCGTAAACGTGGAGTTTGCGCAAATCGTCGATGAGAATACGCTCTCCCTTCGCGTTTGGGAGCGCGGTAGCGGTGAAACCATGTCCTGTGGCACGGGCGCCTGCGCTGCCGTTGCGGCGGCGGTTCAAAACCGTCTTTTACCGATGGGGCAACCCATCACCGTACGGCTAAAAGGCGGCGAGCTGACCGTGCAATACACCAAGGAAAGCGTCTACATGACCGGTCCCGCCGTTTTGGCGTATACCGGCGTGGTGGAAATTTAACGTATAACCGAAAAAAATCTAAAAGAAAGGTACATTCTTATGAAATTAAACACCAATTATTTAAACTTAGCGGAGAGCTATCTCTTCTCGACCATTGCAAAAAAAGTAAACGCCTATCAGGCGGCAAACCCCGACAAACAGGTTTTGCGTCTGGGCATCGGCGACGTAACTTTGCCCTTGGCGCCCGTCGTCATTGAGGCAATGCACCAAGCCGTGGACGAAATGTCCAAGAAAGAAACCTTCAAAGGCTACGGTCCCGAGCAAGGCTATGCCTTTTTAAAGGACAGTGTACAGGGCTACTATGCTCGCATGGGCGTAACCCTTGAAGGCGATGAAATCTTCATCTCCGACGGTGCAAAGTCCGACTGCGGCAATATTTTAGACATCTTCGATACCGATAACGTGGTATTGGTACCCGACCCCGTCTATCCCGTTTACGTGGATACCAACGTCATGTCGGGCAGAAAAATCTTATACATGAACGCCAATGCCGAAAACGGCTTTTTGCCCATGCCCGACGACAGCGTGCATGCCGATATCATCTATATCTGCTCGCCCAACAACCCCACGGGCGCGGCGTATACGTTAGACCAGCTCAAGGTTTGGGTGGCTTACGCCAAGAAAAATAACGCCGTCATCTTATACGATGCAGCGTACGAATGCTTCACGGGCGAGGGCGTTGCCCGCAGTATCTTCCAAATCGAAGAGGCAAAGACCTGCGCCATTGAAATTTGCTCGTTCTCCAAAACGGCAGGCTTCACGGGTACCCGTTGCGGCTATACCGTCGTGCCCAAGGCGTTGATGTTTGACGGTGTTTCTTGCAATAAGCTCTGGCTCCGCCGTCAAACCACCAAGTTCAACGGCGTGTCCTATATCGTACAGCGCGGCGCGGCGGCGGTGTTCTCCGAAGAGGGCGAAAAGCAAATTCAAGCCAACCTCGCCATCTATCAAAACAACGCCCGTATCATTGCGCAGACCATGGACGAGCTCGGTATCTTCTATACGGGCGGCAAACACTCTCCCTACATCTGGTTGCAGTGCCCCAACGGTATGAAGAGCTGGGACTTCTTCGACCTTTTATTAAACGAAATCCAAGTTGTCGGCACGCCCGGTAGCGGCTTCGGCAAAAACGGCGAGGGATTCTTCCGTCTGACGGCGTTCGGCAGCGAACAAACCACCAAAGAGGCTTGCGCAAGAATAAAAAAACTCTTATCTAAATAAACTGTAAACGTAAGAAAAACCGTATGAACAAAAACAATTCACTTTCACCCATCAATGAACAGAACGCCCGTTCGGCAGGCGTTCTGTTGCATATTTCTTCCTTACCCAACGTCTACGGCATCGGCTCGCTCGGCAGTTCGGCGTATGAATTTGCAGATTTTTTATCCCGTTCGGGCGTCAAATATTGGCAGCTCTTGCCCTTGGTGCAAACGGGCTTTGGCGATTCGCCCTATCAGTCGGTCTGCCACAATTCCGGCAACCCTTATTTTATCGACTTAGACCTGCTTTTTAAAGAAGGGCTCTTAACCAAAACCGACTTAAAGAAAGCCACCATGCCCAAAAACACGGTAGATTATGCCAAGCTCTACGAGCTGCGCTATCCCGTTTTAAGAACGGCGTTTTCCCGCTTTAACCGTCAGGATAAAGCCTTTCAAGCCTTCGTGCAATCGGGTAAATTCTCTCGCTATGCCGAGTATATGACCATCAAGAAAAAATTCAACAACCGCTGTTTTTTTGAATGGGACAAGGACTTTAAATTCAACCACCGTCCAACCGTGGAGGGGTATATAAAGGACAATCAAGAGGAATATCTCTTTTGGCTTTGGTTGCAGTTTACCTTCTTCAAGCAGTGGGAAAGTCTAAAAAAATACGCCAACGAGCGTGGTGTATACTTCATCGGCGACATTCCGCTCTACGTTGCGTACGACAGTGCAGACGTATGGGGCATGCCCGAGCTTTTCAAGGTAGACGAAGACCTCGCCATGACCGAAGTGGCGGGTGTTCCGCCCGATTATTTCTCCGCAACCGGGCAGTTATGGGGCAATCCGCTCTACGATTGGGAAAGGCAAAAACAGGACGGCTATGCCTGGTGGATTGGCCGTTTAAACGACGCGCTCACCACCTTTGACGTGGTGCGTGTGGACCATTTCAGGGGGTTAGACCGCTATTACGCCATTCCCGCCAACAGTCAAACGGCAGTCGTCGGGCGTTGGTGCGACGGACCCAAAGCCGAGCTTTTTAATTTAGCCAAGCAAAAATTGGGTGAATTAAACGTCATCGCCGAGGACTTGGGCGTGTTGGACGACGGGGTTAAAAAACTCCTTTCGGATACCCAATACCCCGGTATGAAAATTCTGCTCTTTGCCTTTGAGGGTGGCGACAACGATTATCTGCCCAAAAACATCCGGCATAACAGCATTTGTTATACGGGCACGCACGACAACGATACGGCGGTGGGCTATCTCAAACGCCAAAGTCCCGATTCCTTACGCTTCATCAAAAATAATATTCGTGAAGCGCTCAAAAGCCGTAAATTAAAGCATTGCTTGCGTAGCTATCAGGCCGTTGCCGACGCGCTTTTGCACCTGCTCTTCGAGTGCGATTCCTGTCTTTCGGTCGTACCCATACAGGACTTGCTCTATCTGGACAATTCCGCCCGTATGAACACGCCCTCCACCAACGAGGTCAACTGGAAATTCCGCCTAAAAGCCTTGCCCGATGAAAGCGTGTCCGCTTATTTAAAAGAACTCTTGCAAAAATACAACCGTATATAATGTATAAAGAAAAAGACCCCGCTCAAGCGAGGTCTTTTTCTTACCAAGAGGAGTTAGTACATACCACCCATGTCTGCGCCCGGAGCGGGTGCGGCAGGGGGGGTCGGAATATCTGTAACAATGGATTCGGTGGTCAGCAGAGTTGCCGCAACCGAGGCTGCGTTCTGCAATACCGAGCGGGTAACCTTGGTGGGGTCGATGATGCCGGCTTCCACCATATCGCAGTATCTGTTCTTCAATGCGTCAAAGCCGTAGTTTGCCTTTTTAGAGGAGAGAATTTTATCCACAATCACGCTGCCGTCCAAGGCTGCGTTTTTGGCGATTTGGCGAATGGGTTCTTCCAACGCCTTTAAAATGATGCCTGCGCCCGTCTTTTCATCGCCGTCCAAGCCAGCCATCAATTTCTTCACGGCAGGCACTGCGGAAAGCAGCGCAACGCCGCCGCCGGGCACGAAGCCTTCCTCAATCGCCGCTCTGGTAGCCGCCAAAGCGTCGTCCATACGCAGCTTCTTTTCCTTCATTTCCACTTCGGTAGCTGCGCCCACGGAAATAACCGCAACGCCGCCTGCGAGCTTTGCCAGGCGTTCCTGCAATTTTTCTCTGTCGTAGTCCGACTTGGTTTCGTTAATCTGCGCCTTGATGGCGGAAATTCTGTCCTTAATATCCTTGGATTCGCCTGCGCCGTTGATGATGGTGGTGTTTTCCTTATCCACCTTCACCTGTTGCGCTCTGCCGAGCATATCGAGCGTAACGTCCTTAAATTCCAATCCTAAATCCGAAGTAACGACCGTACCGCCCGTCAGGATTGCAATATCTTCGAGCATAGCCTTTCTTCTGTCACCGAAGCCGGGCGCCTTAACCGCGCAGCAGTTAAACACACCCTTGAGCTTGTTGATAATCAAGCCCGCCAAAGCGTCGCCTTCCACGTCCTCGGCAATAATCAAAAGTCTTGCGCCCTGTTGCGCCAAGGGCTCCAATACGGGCAAAATCTCTTGGAGGGAGGAAATTTTCTTATCGGTAATCAAAACGTAGGGGTTGTCGAGCACGGCTTCCATCTTTTCATTGTCAGTCACCATGTATGCCGAAGCGTAGCCTCTGTCAAACTGCATACCTTCCACGGTGGAAAGCTCGGTTGTCATGGACTTGCCTTCTTCTACGGTAATAACGCCGTCCTTGCCCACAATTTCCATGGCGTTTGCAATCATCTCACCCACGCTCTCGTTGCCTGCGGAGAGTGCGGCAACCTGCTGAATGGCCTTCTTGTTTTCAACGGGGTTGGAAATGGACTGTACTTGCTTCACAACCGCGTCCACAGCTTTTTGAATGCCCTTCTCCATGATGATGGGGTTGGCGCCGGCGGCGAGGTTCTTCAAGCCCTCGCGGATAATGGCTTGCGCCAATACAACGGCAGTCGTCGTACCGTCGCCCGCCACGTCGTTGGTTTTGGTGGAAACTTCCTTAACAATCTGCGCGCCCATATTTTCAAAGGGGTCGGGAAGCTCAACTTCCTTTGCAATGGTCACGCCGTCGTTGGTGATGAGAGGGGAACCGAACTTTTTATCCAGCACCACGTTTCTGCCCTTGGGGCCGAGGGTAATTTTAACCGTATCCGCAAGCACGTTTACGCCTGCTTCCAACGCCTTTCTTGCTTCGTCGCCGTATTTAAACTGTTTTGCCATAATTCTTTACCTCCGATTAGTCTTCTACGATAGCGAGAATATCGCTCTGCTTGATGATGGTAAATTCCTTACCGTCCACTTTAAAATCACTGCCTGCGTATTTGGCGCAAAGTACCTTATCTCCCACTTTTACCTGCATGACAACTTCTTTTCCGTCCATCATACCGCCGGGGCCGACGGCAACGACCTTACAGGTCTGGGGTTTTTCCTGTGCAGCAGAGGGCAAAAACAACCCACCCTTGCTCTTTTCTTCGGTGGTAACGCTCTCCACCACAACTTTATCAAACAACGGCTTGATATTCATACTGTCTCCTCCATAAATTTTTACATAATTTTTTTGACGACTATATTATAAACACATTTCTCCCGCAGTCAAACAAAATTTTCAAAAAAAGTTGCAAATAATTGCAATTTATCAATTTTTATGTTATTATAATAGAAAAAGAATACGTAACTTATTTCTATTTTTTAAGGAGAAGGAACATGGCTATGGACAAATGGGATAAACGGTTTATGGAACTTACCCGCATGGTCGGCTCGTGGTCGAGCTGTTACCAAGCCTCCCGCCACGTCGGTGCGGTCATCGTGCGGGATAAGCGAGTGATTACCACGGGCTATAACGGCGCTCCCGCAGGTATTCAAAGCTGCGTGGAAAAAGGGGAATGTCTGCGCCGCAAGCTCAATATCCCGTCGGGCACCCAGCACGAGCTGTGCTTTGCTGTCCATGCCGAACAGAACGCCATCATTCAGGCGGCAAAATACGGCATCAATTTAAACGGCGCCACTCTCTACTGTACGCACCAACCCTGCGTGATATGCGCCAAAATGATCATCAACGCCGGCATCTCTCGGGTGGTCTACGAAGAGGGCTATCCCGACGAATTTTCCCTGCAGCTTTTCAAAGAGGCGGGCACGGTAATAGAAAAGTATAATAATAATCAACAGGAGAAATAATAGATACATGAATCCTATCGTTACGTTTGAAATGCAAAACGGTAAAACTTTCAAAGCGGAATTATACCCCGAAAAAGCCCCCAATACGGTCAATAATTTTATATCCTTGGCGCAAAAGGGCTTTTATAACGGCATCATCTTCCACCGTGTTATCGAAGGCTTTATGATTCAGGGCGGCGACCCCACCGGTACGGGCATGGGTGGCCCCGATTATAAAATTAAGGGCGAATTTTCCCGCAATGGCTTTGCGAAAAACGACCTCAAGCACACCCGTGGCGTGCTCTCCATGGCGCGCTCCATGATGCCCAATTCGGCAGGCAGTCAGTTTTTCGTCATGCACCAGAATGCTCCGCATTTAGACGGCGAATACGCCGCCTTCGGCAAGGTCATCGAGGGCATGGATACCGTGGATGAGATTGCCACCACACCCACCGATTACAACGACAGACCGCTCGGGGAACAGAAAATGAAGAAGGTTTCCGTGGAAACCTTCGGCGTAGAATATCCCCAACCCGAAAAATACTGATTACTGATGGGAGGACAAACCAATGACTGATTACGCTATTTATCAAAACCCGCTCTGCACGAGATATGCAAGCGCAGAAATGCAAAAAAACTTTTCGGATGAAAAGCGCTTCAAGCTTTGGAGAAAGCTGTGGATTGCGCTCGCCGAATCCGAAATGGAAATGGGCTTAAACATCACGCCCGAGCAGGTCGCTCAGCTCAAAGAATACGCTGAGGATATCGACTTTGCGCAAGCCGAGAAGAACGAACGTGAAGTCCGTCACGACGTCATGGCGCACGTCAAGGCGTATGGCTCGCAAGCCCCCCTGGCGGCGGGCATCATTCACTTGGGCGCCACCAGCTGCTTCGTCAACTGCAACAGCGAGGTAATCATCTTAAACGACGCCTTGGACATCGTGCTCAAAAAGCTGGTCAACGTCATGGATAAGCTCAAACGCTTTGCCCTGCAATACAAGGGCATGCCCTCGTTGGGTTTCACACATCTTCAACCGGCTCAGCTCACCACCGTCGGCAAGCGTGCCACCCTCTGGCTGCAAGATTTGGAGATGGACTACCAAAACTTAATGGACTTAAAAACGCACATTAAACTGCGTGGCGTCAAGGGTACCACGGGCACGCAAGCCTCTTTTTTGGAGCTGTTCAACGGCGACGGCAACAAGGTCAAGGAATTGGAACGCAAGGTCGTTGCCAAAATGGGTTACGACAAGGTGTACGGCGTTACCGGTCAAACCTATCCTCGAAAATTCGATTACAACGTACTGTGCGTGCTCTCGCAAATTTCGCAATCGGCGTATAAATTCGCCAACGACATTCGCATTCTGCAGAACATGAAGGAGATTGAAGAACCCTTTGAAAAGAGCCAAATCGGCTCCTCTGCAATGGCGTACAAGCGCAACCCCATGCGCAGCGAACGCATTTGCGCCCTTGCCCGTTACGTCATCTCCCTGCCCGTAAACGGCGCCATCACCGCGGGCACGCAGTGGATGGAACGCACCCTCGACGACTCTGCAAACCGCCGTATCGTCAACGCACAGGCATTCCTCGCCGTGGACGCAATCTTGAATATCTACATGAACGTTGCCGAAAACATGGTGGTATACGATAAGGTCATCGCCCGTCATATTCAAGCCGAGCTTCCCTTCATGGCAACCGAAAATATCATGATGGAATGCGTCAAGGCAGGCGGTAACCGTCAGGAGCTGCACGAAAGAATCCGTGTGCTTTCCATGGAAGCGGGCAAAAACGTCAAGGTGGAAGGCAAGGAGAACAATCTTTTAGCGCTCATCGCCAAGGACGAAATGTTCCGTCCCGTCTGGGGTAAGCTGGATGAAATTCTCGACGCTAAAAAATTCGTCGGTCGCTCTCCCGAACAGGTAGAGGAATTCATTCAAGCAGAAATCGACCCCATCCTGCAAAAGCATCAGTCGCTTTTGGGTGAAAAAGGGGACGTAAAGGTATAGCTTTTTGTTTTAAATTTACAAGCAAATGTAATTATTTTTAGCCATTATAGAATGAGATTTTAGGAGGCATAGCAATGCTGAAATTAGTAAATATTACCAAAGATTATCCCGTTGCCAACACAACCGTGCGCGCGCTCAAGGGCGTTTCTTTGAATTTCAGAAAGAACGAATTTGTATCCATTCTCGGCCCTTCGGGCTGCGGTAAAACCACGCTCTTAAACATCATCGGCGGGTTAGACCATTACACTGACGGCGACCTCGTCATCAGCGGAAAATCCACCAAGGCATATCGGGACGGCGATTGGGATTCCTATCGCAACCATCGCATCGGCTTTATCTTCCAAAGCTACAATTTAATTCCCCATCAAACCATCTTGGGCAACGTAGAGCTTGCATTAACCATCGGGGGCATGTCTGCGTCCGCGCGAAAAAAGAAAGCCAAGGAAGCGCTTAAAAAAGTTGGTCTGGGCAACGAAGTCAACAAGCTCCCCAACCAGCTTTCGGGCGGTCAGATGCAGCGTGTCGCCATCGCCAGAGCGTTGGTCAACGACCCCGAAATTCTGCTCGCAGACGAGCCGACGGGCGCGCTCGACACCCAAACTTCCGTGCAGATTATGGAAATCATCAAGGAAATTGCACAGGACAAATTGGTCATCATGGTCACGCACAACCCCGAGCTCGCCAATAAATACTCCAGCCGCATCATTCGTCTGTTGGACGGCAAGGTCACCCAGGACTCCAACCCTTATAACGGTCAAAACAACCAACGCGCGCTTATCGCACAGCGTTTAAAGCAAAGCGGCTATACGGAAGAACAAATCAACGATTATTTTGCCTATAAGGACGGCGAAGCGCAGAACAAAGAGGGTAAGACCAATATGTCCTTCCTCACATCTCTTGCACTCAGCGCCAAGAACTTATGGAGCAAAAAGGGCAGAACGGCAATTACCGCCGTGGCAGGCAGCATCGGCATCATCGGCGTTTGCTTGGTTTTGGCTCTGAGCGCGGGTATCCGCGGATATATTGCCAGCATGCAGGACGATATGCTGTCGGGTAACCCCATTATGATACAGGAAACGGCGTACAATTTAGACGCCTTGACCGACGCCATGAACAAGGATCAAAAAGAGGATATTGTCAAGGAAAACGGCAGGGTATACATCGACTCCTACGTTGAATCTCTCGCCGAAATGGGCTCCAACATGGCAAGCATGCTTGTAAACAACAACATAACTGCCGAATACGTCGATTACATTCAATCCATGCCCAAGGAATACTATGCGGCAATGACCGTCGATTACGGCGTGGACGTTACGCACAGCATATACACCGATTTCACCTTTACCGATACAAACGGCCAGCCCGAAGTCAAGAATATGTCCATCGGCGCAATTCAGTCGCTCTACACCGAGGTATTGCAAAAAACCGACTTCAAGGACTACGTCGACTACGTGTCCATGTTCACCGACATCTTTGCGCAGGCGCCCAATAACGCCGAATACATCGCGTCGCAGTACGACATCGTCAGCGGTAAGGTTGCTACGCAAAAGAACGAAATTATGATCGTCCTTGACCGCAACGGAGAAACCACCGACTTGACCCTGGCGCAGCTTGGATATCTCACGCAGGAACAGTTCTTAACCTACGCCTACAAGGCAACGGATAATCCTTACGACCAAAACAACTACGTCAACTCCTTCTCCAACGCAGAAATTTGCGGTAAAACCTTCACCTGGTATCCCAACGACAGTATTTATACGCAGAACACGCCCGACCAAACCAACCAATGCGCCTATATGTACCAGGCGTACGGCGACGGCCTTTCGGACGGTTTGGAATTGAAGGTCGTGGGTATCTTACAGCCCAAAGAAACCATTTCCTACGGCTGTCTGCGTTCGGGCATCTATTATACGCAGGCGTTGGCGGAATATATGATTGAACAGAACAAAGACTCTCAAGTTCTTTCCTACGTCAACAACGAGGATAATAAGGGCACCGTTTACAGCGGCTATTACAGCTACACCGTTCCCGGCACCGAAATGACCTTCGACATTCCCATCGGTATCGGCTACAACTACTCCTACGTATTCGAGGGCACGGAATACCCCGTCTTCGGGTTTGTCGGCGGCATGTCCGATTATGCCTTACTCTCGTCCATGATGGGCGGCATGATGGGCAGCTTGGGCGGCGGTATGGGCGGCAGCTCCGGCGCCGGCGCTATGATGGACATGAAGACCTTCACCTCCCGTCAAATGGGCGGAGAAGAAATTGCCAACAATATTTATCTCTATCCCGTTTCCTTTGAGACTAAGAATTTAACCACCGATTATTTGAATAAATGGAACGCCAAGGGCGACCTTACCTATTTCAGCATTTCGCAGAACAAAGACGTCACTTTATCTCAAGAGGATCGGGAACAGGTTGCTTATACTGACACGTTGGAGCTCATCATCAATATGCTCAACAGCATGATTGACATCATCACCACCGGCTTGGTAGCGTTTACGTCCATTTCACTCGTGGTATCGTCGGTCATGATCGGTGTCATCACCTACGTTTCGGTTGTCGAACGTACCAAGGAAATCGGCGTTCTCCGCTCGCTCGGTGCCAGAAAGAAGGACATCAGCAACCTCTTCAACGCCGAAACCTTCATCATCGGCTTGTTGGCAGGCGTGTTCGGGGTTGCGGTTACCTATCTCTTATCCGTACCCATCAACTTCATCATCGGCTCCATTACGGGCATTTACAGCATCGCTGCGCTCCCCGTGTCGCAGGCAGTCATCATGATCTGCGTATCTTTCATTTTGACCATGATTTCCGGTCTGTTCCCTGCTCGCGCGGCAGCAAAGAAGGATCCCGTCATTGCGCTGCGTACCGAATAATTTATTTTAACCAACTCACAAAAACGGCGTTTGTTCTTGAACAAACGCCGTTTTTATATTCGTATTTTATAAAACGTTTTCTACGGAGAAGGAGTAGGAAGAGGGGATTTTTCTGCAAATGTCAATCAACACTTCTATTTTGCTCAACGCTTGGTCGTATTGCTTGGTATCAATCAAGCTCAATCCCTCGCTCAGCCAATAATCCACGTAGGAAATATCCGTGTGCGGCACCCAGATATGCATGGTTTTCTTTTTCTCGTTCCAGGAAACTCTCACGGCTTCCGCATCTTCTCTCGTCGCCGTTTGCGCCTCGGTCTTATCGTACAGCGCTTCCAGCTGCGCGGAAAAATCCGCAAACTCCCTTTCAATGTGAATCATCTGAAAGATTGATATGCCGATGAGCAACCCAAGCGCAATCAAAATACTGATTAAAGTCTTCACCATGCAACCCCCTCGGGCAATTGCACGTTAAAAATCACCCGTTTCTTTCCGTATTCCTGTAAGTATATTTTTCCCGTTCCGTCCAAGGTCAGAACCAACACCTTTTTATGCTTTTTTATGCCCTGTTTTTTCAATACATTTTCAAAAAAGGATAGGGGCATGCCCGTGAGTTTTATATTTTTCTCGTCATATTCTCCGCCGTCGATGATGACGAGCGGCACACTGGTCTGCTCCTCCTCGTACCCCGCTTTGGGCAGCGCGGAAAAGGACCCGCTCGCCTCGTACAGCGCATATTCCACCGAGGACAGCGAAAAATACCCCGCCGTGCGCAGCGACTCCATCAAGTCACTGACGTCCAAGCTGTTCTTTTTCAGTTGGTATTCATCAATGCCGTTTCGGTTGATAACCACGCTGGGCTTTCCGCTGATGAGGTATTTGAGCGGTTTACAGTATAAATCGATGAGGCATACAATTTGATGCAACAAATAGATGGAAACGATGGCGACGATGCCGTAGAGCAGCGGAATGGAGATATCCGCCATAGGTATACAGGCAAGCTCGGCAATCAAGAGGGTAATGACGAACTCAAAGGGCTGCATTTCCCCAATCTGCCGCTTGCCCATCAAGCGCATAATGAGAAGTAGGGTAACGTAAATAATAACCGTGCGAATGAAAATGAGTGCCATACGCTTATCTTTTGCAAGGCTTGAAAAAAATATACAAAAAAGCAATCCCATTTGCTTGCAAAAATTTCCAAGGGGTGTTATACTTTTTTTAACAATCGAAGTAACCGACGCGCGTCAAGTGCCATTGAACGGGACGTTGTCAATGGACGAAAGAGGGCGGAGAATTTTTTCCGTACACTCTGCGGTGCGTTCGGTGCGTCCGTCAATAAATATAGCCGCGCGTCGGCTTATTCTCGGACCTCTTGGATTTTTTCGGAGGTTTTTTTATGTTCTTTACAAAGGTAAAAGAAACGCTCTTTTCCAAATTCTTTTTATCTCTTTCCACGGGCAAAAAAACGGCGTATCTCGGCGTCTTCATCGCGCTCGCCGTGGTCGTCAACGTATTTTCCATCGACGTTACGCCCAGCTTAAAAATTTCCTTCACCTACTTGGTGGGTTTTTTCTCCGGCACCTTTTTCGGACCGTTGATTGGGTTTTTTATACTCTTTTTCGGCGATATCGTTGCCTTTTTGTTGCCCTCGGGCGGCGGAGTATATTGGCCTTTGACGGGTATTTGTACGGGACTTCTCGCTCTTCTGCCCGGCTTTCTCATGAACAATCTACGCCTTTCCTTCCGCCACGGCGTATACGTTAAAATACTCCTGTCCATGCTGTTGAGCTATCTTTTGGTTACCTGCTCTTTGGGCGCATATTCCAACTATCTCTACGTCAAATACGTCATCTACGCAGGCAGGGAATACGCCACGGCGTTCGGCGTGTATCTTGCGGGTAAAATCCTGTTTTCCACCGTCGTAAGTGCGCTCAATTATATTTTGGTCTTTGTGCTCGTACCCTCGCTCAACGCCTGTCGCCCCTTAAAGCTTAAAATTGAATAAAAAACACTCTTAAAAATTCGCCCTGCCCCTTGACGGCAGGGCTTTTCTTTGGTATAATTAAAAATACTTAAAATACGGTAGAATAATAATTGCAAATTATTATTCTTTAAAGCACAACACGCCAAAGAGGTAAACATGAATACGATTTACAACCTACTCAGCTATGAAACCCCCGCAAATAACTCCTTCACCATTCCCATCGGGGAAGGGCTTGAAATCACCTATTACGCCGTCTGCATCGTCATGGGGCTCATGCTCGCCGCTGCGCTCACCACGCTGTTGATGCACCGCCGCAACATCTCCACCGACGTGGTGCTGCTGTGCTTCATCGTGTGCGTTCCCAGCGCTATCGTCGGCGCAAGACTGTACGCCTGTTTGAGCGAGAACATTCCCGTCGACCAGTGGATTACGGGCATTCGCAACGGCGGTCTGTCCATCATGGGCGGTATTTTGGGCGGAGCCATCAGCGCCGTCATTCTCTGTCTTATCAAGCGTTGGAACTTCTTCCGCATTGCCGACTGTATTGCCCCCAACTTCCCGTTGGCGCAGGCAATCGGCAGATGGGGCAATTATTTCAACCAGGAAGTGTACGGCGGCATCGTGGAAAACGTAAGCCTGCAATTTTTCCCCGTTTCGGTGCTCATCGAAGGGGACGGGCAGTGGCACTACGCCTTTTTCTTCTATGAAAGCGTTGCCAACTTTATATGGTTTTTCCTTTTGTTCATTCTTGCGTGGAATATGGTCAAAAAACCCAACGGACTCTTCGTGGGTATGTTCTTTGCCTTTTACGGCTTGGTGCGCGGCATCATGGAACCCCTGCGTGACGCTTCCTTCCAATACGGCGGCGGCGAGGGCATCAACTCCTCGCTGGTTGCGGCCTATGCGCTCATTGCGCTCGGCGTTGCCATCATCTTATTCGTTTTAATCCACAACAAAATCAAAGAGGGAAAATTCATCGGCTCAGCAAAGGGCGACGAGTATACCGTAACCGACTTTATCCCCTCCGAAAAGGGCGAGCTACCGCTCTATTCTTCCATCAACTATGCAACGAAATTATTGAATAAGAACCAACCCATGCCTAAGAATAAGGCATAAAAGGAGAATATTCATCATGAGAAATTTAACCCTGCTTACCGATTTATACCAGCTGACCATGGGCTACGGCTTTTTCAAGCATAAAAAGCACGAGCAAACCGTTGTCTTCGACCTGTTTTTCCGTCAAAACAAGCTGATTACCTATTCCATCGCCGCGGGCTTGCAACAGGCAATCGACTACGTTTTAAATTTACGTTTAAACGACGAGGACTTGGATTATCTGCGCAGTCTGCGCCTCTTTGACGAGGATTTTCTCGCCTATTTAAAGGACATGCGCTTTACGGGCGATATTTACGCCGTGCGCGAGGGTGAGCCCGTCTTCCCCGGCGAGCCCATTCTCACGGTCAAAGCACCCTTAATTCAGGCGCAGTTTTTGGAAACGGCGCTGTTGAACATCATCAACCACCAAACGCTCATCGCCTCCAAATCGGCAAAAACCTGCCGTGCGGCGCAAGGGGATAGCGTTATGGAATTCGGCCTGCGCCGTGCGCAGGGCCCGGACGCCGGCATCTACGGCGCAAGGGCAGCGGTCATCGGCGGTTGTTCGTCCACGTCCAACGTCTTGGCAGGGCAGATGTTCTCCATTCCCGTTTCGGGCACCATGGCGCACAGCTGGGTTATGAACTTCCCCACCGAATACGAGGCGTTCATGGCGTATGCCGCCGCTTTTCCCGATAACTGTCTGTTGCTCGTCGACACTTACGACACCGTTCGCAGTGGCGTTCCCAACGCCATCAAGGTCTTTGAATACCTCAAAGCTCGCGGGCATGCCCCCAAGGGAATCCGTTTAGACAGCGGCGACTTGGCGTATCTCTCCAAAAAAGCCAGAAAGATGCTGGATGCGGCGGGCTTTGCAGACGCGCGCATTTGCGCCTCGGGCGATTTAGACGAAGTTTCCATTCAATCTTTAAAATCGCAGGGTGCAAAAATTGATATATGGGGTGTAGGCACCAAGCTCATCACCAGCGAGGATATGCCCGCGCTTGGTGGGGTCTATAAGCTCTCCGCCGTGTATCAGGACGGCGCGGAAATTCCCAAAATGAAAATTTCCGACAACACCGCAAAAATCACCAATCCCGGCTTCAAGCAAATCTACCGCATCACGGACAATGTAAGCGGTAAATCGGTTGCCGACCTCATCGCTCTGCGCCGCGAAACCTTCGACCAGACTAAGCCACTCACCATTCGCCATCCCGTGGACAGATGGAAGACCATGACGGTGGAAAACTATTCTCTCCGGCCCTTACAAATCCCCATCGTCGAACAAGGGAAATTGGTGTATGACTTCCCGTCCTTGCAAGAAATTCAAACCTACGCCAAAACCCAGCTCGATACGCTTTGGGAAGAGTATACCCGCTTGGAAATGCCGCACCTGTATAAAGTGGACTTAAGCGAGCAATTATTGACTTTAAAGGACGGTCTTTTAAAAGAATTGAAAGAGGCAAATCAAAATGTTTAAAATTTACACCGCCGATAAGGTGAAAAAAATCGTCGCTCGCATTGAAGAGGAGTACGAAAAGGCGCTTGCCTCCCAGCGCAGGCGTTTGACCGAGCTCACGCAGGAAAATCGCGAGCTTTGCGCCAAGCTTTCCCTCTTGGAGCACGAGCGTTCGCACGTCGCCTCGGCAATCATCACGGCGGAAAAGACGGGCAGTCAAATCCGCAGCCAAGCCGAGAGCTTTGCCAAGCACCGAAAAGAGGGTGTCTACCGTCTGGCGGAGCGTTGCCGCGCCTTGGCGCAGGCTCTCACCGAAAAATACCCCGATGCGGCGGAAGTGCAGGCGTTCTCTTCCTATCTTTCCAAATTGGACGAGGCGTTGGAAACCGACGGGCAGGGCGAATTGGATATGGATAAAATTCTCTATCCCGACGAGGACTTAAAATTAGAAAATTTATGCAAAGAATTGGGGCTGATGGACGATGACGAATAATACAAACAAAAACAATACGAATACTGCCAAACAAGCCAACCAAAAGGACAACGTCTTTTTTGCCGTCTGTTTTTTGGTGTTTTTAGTCTGCCTTGCGCTTGACCTCGTCACCAAATCATTGGCAGAAATGTTTATCCAAAGAGGCGAGGTAATCCCGTTCATTCCTTGGTTCATGAACCTGACGCTGTCCTATAACACGGGCATGGCGTTCAGTATGTTTGCAGACAATCCGCTGGTCATGGACATCATTACTTGGACCAGCCTGCCCGTGATCATCGGTATGCTGGTCGTTGCCTTCTTGCTTCCCAAGCGCTTTAACCCGCACCGCCTCATCGTCAGCATCATCGCCGCCGGCGCTCTGGGTAATTTTTTTGATAGAATTTTATTGGAAGGCGTTCGCGACTTCATGGATATCAGCAGCATCGGCTTCGGCGTATGTAATTTTGCCGATTATTGCATCACAATCGGCGGCGTCTGCCTGTTCTTTTGCCTGCTGTTCGTTGGGGAAGACGCCATCTTTCCCATCATCGGCGTTCAAAAAAACCAAGCAGACGGTTCAAAGGAGTAACCCGTGCAGGAACTTTTTTTCATCGCAGAAGAGGACTGTAAACGCCTGGATATCTTTTTATCCGCCAACATGGAAGACCACACCCGTTCTGCAATCAAACGCCTAATTGACGAGGGGCATGCCCTCGTTGACGGCAAAAAAACCAAAGCGGGTGAAACGGTTAAAAAGGGCGCGCAAATCTCCCTCGTTCTCCCCGAACCCGTGGAGCTTTCGGCAACGCCCGAAAATCTTCCCTTGGATATCGTCTATCAGGATAGTGACATAGCCGTCGTCAACAAGGCGCAGGGCATGACCGTGCACGCCGGCAACGGCAACCTTTCGGGCACGCTCGTCAATGCGCTGTTATACCATCTGGATTCTTTGAGCGGTATCAACGGCGTCATTCGTCCGGGTATCGTGCACCGCATCGATAAGGATACGTCCGGACTTTTGGTCGTGGCGAAAAACGACAGGGCGCACGTCTCTCTATCCCGTCAAATCGCCGAAAAAACCTGTCACCGCATCTATATTGCGCTCTTGGAGGGCATTGTCAAGGACGATACGGGCACCATTTCCACGGATATCGGCAGAAACCCCGCCGACCGCTTGAAAATGTCGGTTCTGCCCACGGGCAAGGGCAGGTTTGCCCGTACCGATTATAAAGTCTTAAAGCGCTACCGTGAAAGCGGTTGCACGCTGTGCGAATTTACGCTGTATACGGGCAGAACGCACCAAATCCGCGTACACGCACAATACCTTTCACACCCCGTCGTGGGCGACCCCGTGTACGGCTACAAAAAGCAAAAATTCAAATTAAACGGTCAACTGCTTCATGCGCAAAAGCTCATTTTAACCCACCCCACAACGGGCGAAGAAATGACTTTTGAAGCACCCATGCCCGAATATTTCACCAAAATTCTTGAAATATTGGAGAACAAGGAAGGCGCTTAAAAATATTTCACAACAAATTTTTATAAAAATCCAAACGCTCGGCTTTTGCAAAAGCCGAGCGTTTTCTCTTTACAAAAGTTAAAATTTGAGGTATAATGAATAGAAAACCAAAGTAAATCACAAGGAGGGACAAAACGGTATGGCATATCCCTTAATTGCAATCGTCGGCAGACCGAACGTGGGCAAAAGCACCTTTTTCAATAAAGTCGTCGGCAGAAAAATATCTATCACCGAAAACCGTCCGGGCGTAACTCGGGACAGGTTGTACGCCGATGCGGAATGGCGAGGCAAGCATTTCACCATGGTGGACACGGGCGGTATCGAGCTCAAAAGTGAGGACACCATGTGGCGCCACATCGCCAAGCAGGCGGAAATCGCCATTGATACGGCTGACGTCATTCTCTTCTTTACCGACGGTAAAGAGGGGTTGACCTCGTCCGATTACGACGTAGCGGAAAAGCTCCGTCGCAGTAAAAAACCCGTCGTGCTTGTGGTCAATAAAATCGACGATTATTCCCAAGACAAGCTCTTTGATTTTTACGCTTTGGGCCTGGGCGAACCCTTTGCCGTTTCGTCTGAGCACTCCCAAGGCATCGGCGACGTACTCGACGAGGCCGTTGCATACTTCGAGGGCTTGGAATGTGAACAGTCCGACTCTTTAAAAATTGCCGTCGTGGGCAAGCCCAACGCGGGTAAATCCTCACTTGTCAACCGTCTTTTGGGCGCAGAGCGCTCGATTGTTACGGATATTGCCGGCACCACCCGTGACGCCATCGACACCCGATTGGAGCGCAACGGTAAAGCGTATACCATCATCGACACGGCAGGCATCCGCAAAAAGCGCAGCGTAGAGGACGACGTGGAGTATTATTCCGTCTTACGTGCCTTCGACGCCGTGCGCCGAGCCGACGTCTGCGTATTGGTGGTAGACGCCACCCAAGGCATTACCGAGCAGGACACCAAAATTATCGGCTACGTCCACGAACAGGGCAAGCCCTCGGTCATCGTCATGAATAAGTGGGACTTGGTGGAAAAGGACACCAACACCATCAACCGCTTTGAAGAACGGCTCAAAGAGGACTTAAAATTCATGAGCTATTTCAAGTCGGTTTACATCTCGGCAAAGACCGGTCAACGCGCTGAAAAAATCCTTGAAATCGCAGACATGGTATACGCCAATGCCACCAAACGCGTATCCATCGGTGAGCTCAACGATTTAATCATGGACGCCGTGCGCATCAACGAACCGCCGTCATACAACGGCAGACGCCTGCGCTTTTATTACTCCACACAGGCGAGCGGCACCCCGCCCACCTTCGTGTTCTTCGTCAACGACGAAAACCTATTGCACTTCTCCTACGAGCGCTATCTGGAAAACACCATCCGTACCGCTTACGACTTCACGGGTACGCCCATTCGTTTGATTTTACGCCAAAAGAAAGGGGAGGAAGAATAATCTTATGCAAGAAATTGCACTCTCCAAGCTTTGGTATTGGTTGGTTTTAATGGCAGTTGTCTGCTATCTCATCGGCAGCATCAACTTTGCCTTTTTGGTATCCAAGCTCAAAAAGCAGGATATCCGTAAGCAGGGCAGCGGTAATCCCGGCACGATGAACATGTTCCGTACCTTCGGCTGGAAAATCGGACTGTTAACCTTTTTGCTCGACGCATTCAAGGGTGGCATTCCCGCGGTCATCAGCTACTTCATTTTTCGTGGCTTTTGCTTTGAAGGTACGGGTATATTGGTCAGCGACCTCACCCGCTATCTGTGCGGCGTAAGCGTCATCATCGGTCATATTTTCCCCTGCTTCATGCACTTTAAAGGGGGCAAGGGCATTGCCTCTACGCTGGGGCTTTTCTGGCTGTGCATGGGCTGCGAGCAAGCGTATTTTCTTGCAATAGGCGTAGTGGCGCTCATTCTCGTCGTGGTCTACATAGCTCTCACCCATTGGGGCTCGATGGGCTCGCTTTTGGGTGTAACGGGCTTTTCCGTCTGGCAGGGTACGGTGTTCTATTTGAAGTATTCCGCCTGCCTCACCAACGGCTACGTCGTTGCGCTGTACGCCCTCATTTTACTCCTCAATATCC
>JAFVZP010000032.1 GCA_017508105.1 Clostridia bacterium | reverse complement strand
TATCTTAAAAAATTTTAAAAAGAAAAACCTGCCGTTGACTTTCGACAGGTTTCTTTTTGCGTTTTTAATATTCGGTGCGATTGGAAATTATTTAACTTCCTTAATTTTAGCCGCTTTGCCGGTTAAACCACGCAGATAGTAGAGTTTTGCTCTTCTTACCTTACCCTTTCTGATGACCTTAATGTCTGCGATACGGGGGGAGTGGAGAGGGAACGTTCTTTCTACGCCTACGCCGTAGGACATGTGTCTTACGGTAAAGGTTGCGCGGAAGCCGCCGTTCTTTTTGTTTTTCGCAATAACTACGCCGTCGTAGTTCTGGATTCTTTCCTTATCGCCTTCGATGATTCTGTATCCGACGGATACGGTATCGCCGACGTTGAAGGAAGGCACGTTTTGCTTCACGCTCTCTGCTTCGATTGCTTCAATTAATCCTTTCATTGACTCATACCTCCATTAATTACGTAACATTCATGACCCGCTGCGTACGCCCTCTGCGCACGCCCAATGGCAGTGGAATATCCGAAGTCGGTATCCATTATAGTATACTTTTTGCCAAAAGGCAATCGTTTTTGATTGCTTTTTGAATTATTTTTCCCATCAAAAGGCGTTTTTTATCCAATTTACGCCGTTTTGAGTGATTTCCACTACGTCAAAGCGCACGTTGACCTCTTCGCCCATCTTTAAAAAATACAGCTTGGCGATGTCACGATAGCGCTTTTGCTTTTTATAATCCACCGCCGAGCCGGGCGTGGAAAAAGCGTCGTTGGTGCGCGTCTTGACCTCGACGAATACGGTATCCCCACCCTCTTGCATGACGATGTCCGCCTCGCCCAAGGGCGTTGTATAGTTGCGCTTTATAATTTTACAGCCTTGCTTTTGCAGGTATTTGACCGCCTGCGTTTCGCCCGCGGCGCCTAAAAGTTTTTTGTAAAGGTTTTGCGATGAATGCTGCACAACCCCGCCTCCTTTATGCCCTGTATGTGCGCCGCCGTGCCGTAGCCCTTGTTCTTTTCAAAGGCGTACGCAGGGTAAATTTTGGCGTATTCGTCCATTAAATTATCCCGATATACCTTCGCAAGAATGCTCGCCGCACCGATGCTGTACGAGAGTGAATCCCCTTTGACAATGGAGCGTTGGGGCAGGGAAATATCCAAGGTCATGTTGCCGTCGGTGAGCACCATGTCCGAGGCGACGGGCAATTTTTCAACGGCACGCTTCATGCAGAGACGGGTGGCTTGCAGAATGTTGATTTCGTCAATCTCCTCTGCCTGTATTTCGCAAATTGCATAGGCAACGGCTCTTTTTTTGATTTCTTCGGCAAGCGCTTCACGCTTTTTTGCCGAGAGCTTTTTGCTGTCGTCCACGCCGTCTATTATATTCCCCTCGTCAAGCGGCATGATGACGGCGGCGGCGACCACGGGACCTGCCAACGGGCCCCTACCCACCTCGTCTACGCCGACAATGTAGCGGCAGCCTTGGGCAAGCAGTTCCCTTTCGATTTTTAATTTGTCGATTTGTAGCTTTTCTTTGGGCATGGTAGGCATAATCCTCCTTTAAGCGGCGGTTTTATCATTTTTATACGTTAATAAATTTTTTATTCAAACTGACTGTTGTAGAGCTTGGAATAGAAGGTGTTGCCGTTCAGAAGCTGGGCGTGCGTGCCCTGCTCGATGACGTTGCCGTCCTTCATAACCAAAATAAGGTCGGCGTTTTGAATGGTCGACAGGTGGTGGGCGACGATGAAGCTGGTTCTGCCCTGCATCAAGCGGGCGAATGCCTCTTGAATTTTGAGCTCGGTACGGGTGTCGATGGACGAAGTGGCTT
>JAFVZP010000031.1 GCA_017508105.1 Clostridia bacterium | reverse complement strand
TCGCATTTTATACTCCAACAATGCGGCAAGCTCTCGCTCTTTCACGCCCTCTTTTATTTCGGGTAACAGCCAAAGAAAAGCTGTTTCGGCAATGTCGCACGCACGGGAAATATGGTTTATTTCTTCCTGCGATTTTATCGCCATACAGGCGTTGAACGCAGGCATGGCGTCCACCAATTTTACGTTGAGCGCACTTAATTTTTGATAGTCCGAATAGGAAGTGAGCGCAAAGGGAATGCCCACGCTCTTATACCGCTTGAAAAGATTAGCGGGAGTGTTTTTCTCGGACATCTCCTCGACAGAGATTTTTTTATCCGCAAAAAACTTTTTTGCCGATTCCATATACCGAGCGTCGGTGTATAGGGTGGTGCCCCGTTCGTCGACGAGGACGTAGCCGTCCTCGATTAAAAAGCCGGTTAAATAGCGTTTTAGATAATCGGTTGTGGCGAATACGGCGTCGGCTTGTACCAAGCCAAAAACCCGCTCCGCAGGCGTTGAAAGCATACTGATTTTTCTCAACCTCTCTCTATTGTAACAAAAATTTTTTTATAAGTCAATGCTATTGTATATATTTTTCATTGTTAAAGCGTCACGAGATTGCGTTCCCGCCGATTCGGACACGATATAGGGGTGTAAATTGAGCTCTTTGAGCGCTATGGCGAGCGGTTCAAAGTCCGGACCGTACACGGCGTCGTCAAAAGTCAAATGCTTTACCTCGCCCTTGGCGCCGTACATGATTTTGGAAAAATGCACGTGGAAATTATCCATACGCTCATAGCCGAGCTTTTCGATCATGTATTCCAGGCGCGCTTTATAGTCGGCTACCGTCTGCAGCGAGCCTTGCTCTCTGGCGTTGACGTGGCCGAAATCCACGCACGGGGTGAACACCTTGTCGATCAAACAAAAACGGGTAATCTCCTCCACCGTACCGATTTGACCCAGCTTGCCCATGGTTTCGGGACAGAATTTTAAATGCTCTAAATTGTTTAAATAGATATAATCCCTTAAAATTTTAAGCCTGTCCTCGGTGAGATTTACAGCTTGCTCCCGTTGCATTTTGCCCTGCGAGGCGGGGTGGAACACCAGACGGTTTCCGCCCAAAAGCTGCAACGCTTTGGCGCTGTCCAATACGTAACCGTAGGATTTTTGCACCATTTCGTCGTCGGGATTGGCAAAATTGATGAAATACGGGGCATGGACGGAAATTTCCACTTGAGCCGCTTGAAACGCCTGACCGATGGAGATTGCCTTGCCCTCGCTCATGCTGATGCCTCTGCCGAAGGAATATTCAAAGCAGTCCAGCCCTAAATTTTTAACGTATAACGCCGATTGCTCGGAGTGTTTATAGCCTGCGGCGTAAAACGCTTCGTCGTTGCCGCTCGGACCGAATTTTATCATTTTATTCCTCTTGAATGGATAAATTCTATTGCCTGATGCAAAGAAGGTCTTTTTGCAGTTGGGCAATCAATGCTTGCACGTCGTTGAATTTTTGAATATCCCGCATATAAAAATCGAAATATACGTCCAATTCTCTGCCGTATAAATTGCCGTCAAAGCCGTCGAAATGCACCTCGACTTTGGTATACTTTACGCCGAACGTGGGGCAAGCGCCAAAGTTGGCGATGCCGCGGTAGGTGATGCCGTCTATCTCGGCGTGCACGGCGTACACGCCCTCTTTTAAGGGGAACTTTTCCTCGGGATAGGTGAAGTTTGCCGTGGGAAAGCCGAGTGTTCTGCCCATTTTTCTGCCCTCTTCCACCTTTGCGGTTAAAAAGAAGGGCGTGAGCAGCAGTTGATTGGCCTTTAAAAGGTCGCCTTTGGCGAGGGATTCCTTAACCGAAGATACGCTTACTTTTTTGCCTTGAACAGTGAAAACGTGCAGGGCATGTACGGGAACACCCGTAAATTGGTGTAAAAACTCGGGCGAACCTTGCGCCCCCTTGCCAAAGCGGAAGTCTTGACCGCAGACAAAGGCCTTGACGTTGAAATTACCGATAACAGAGGATAAAAAATCCTCTTTGGATGTGTTTTGAAACTCCTCGGTGAAGGCGAAGGGAATATAAAACTGCAAGCCGTGCGCAGAAAAAATTTTTTCCCGCTCTGAAAGGGTGAATACGCTTTTGCCCTTTGCGCCCGTCATAGCGGTGATGCCGATGGGCAGGGAATATTCTTTGGCGCATTCTATTAGTTTTTCATGCCCGATATGCAGCCCGTCAAACCCGCCCATGAGCAAAATGCAGGGGGATGAAAGCTGTAATTTTTCGCCTTGAAAGCAATGGTTTAACATAATTTCGTTTTAATTCTTGCCTTACGGTCGATGACCTCGACGATGCCGTAAAAGCCGTTTTCGTCGTAGATTTTATAAAGACCGTTGGGCTGCTTGGTCCACTGCGGTAAGCCGTGGAAGATGTGCTTATTTTCTATGGTAATGGTGGGAAAATCCACTATTTTTTCGGTTTCAATAATATAATTTTGGATATTTTCCGCCGTCAAAACGTCCAAATCCACCGCCGTATCGAGGGTGAACATACCGCTTTGCGTGCGGCAAAGTGCACTCATCAAGCCCACTGCCGAACAGCTTGCCGCCAAATCACGCGCGATGGAGCGGATGTACGTACCCCCACCGCAGTCGATTAAAAAGCGAAAGCTATCCTCATCGACCCGTTCCAAGAGCTCAATTTTTTCAATGACTACTTTTTTGGGGGAAAGCTCAAAAGCCTTGCCCTCTCTTGCGAGCTGATAGCCACGCTTGCCGTTGACGCATTTTGCGCTGTATTTGGGGGGCAGCTGCATTACCTCGCCGATTAGGGCATGGGTGGCTTGTTTTAGCTCTTCCTCGGTGGGAACGTAAGGGTTTAAAAAAGCGAGCTCGCCCGTGGAATCGAGCGTGTCGGACGTGACGCCGAAGCGGAAGGTGGCAATATACTGCTTTTTCTTTTGCAGTAAATAATCGAAAAGCCTTGCCGCATTGCCCACGGCGACGGGCAGAACGCCGCTCGCCAACGGGTCCAACGTGCCCATATGACCGCAGGGCATGCCCGTGAGGCGCTTGATTTTTTGAACGACGTAGCCGCTGGATACGCCGCTGGGTTTGTTGACGTTGATGATACCTAATTTCATATTTTTATTAGTCTAAATGCGTGGATACGGTATAGCGGAGCTTGTCGATAATCTCCTCTAAATCGCCGAACATCATACAGCCGCTGGCGAGAACGTGCCCACCGCCGCCATAGGTTGCGGCAATTTGATTGACGTTTGCCTTGCCTTTGGAGCGCAGGGAAATTTTATACTGATGGGGCTTGACTTCCAAAATCGCAAGCGCCACCTCCACGCCCTCTACGGAGAGCGGAAAGTCGACGAAGCCTTCGGTAACGCTTTGATCGGCGCCAAACTGTTCCAACATTGCTTTGGTGATGACGATGACCGCCATTCTATCCTCTAAAAGATAGCGAATTGCAGACATGGTATGCCCGTACAGTGCGGCACGGGCTTTGCTTTGCTTTTTGAAAGCGTGGTAATTGACCGTGTTTACGTCGGCGCCTGCGTCTGCCAACGTGGCGGCGATGCGGAAGGTTTGACCGTCCACGTCGCTGTGCGAGAATGCACCCGAATCGGTCAATAAACCGAGCATGAGCGCGTCGGCAATATTTTTATCCATAGAAACGCCCAAAAGCGCAATGAGCTCGGCAATATTCTGACAGTTTGCCGCACAGGTGCGCACGAAATTGTATTGGGCAAATCTCGTGTTGGAAACGTGATGGTCGATATTGACGGTGATTTTTTTGCGTTTACCCTGTAAAAATACGTTGGCGAACGTGCCAAGACGGGTTTCGTCGCTGCTGTCCACGGCAATGTACGCATCCACATCGAGAGAAGGCGTTTTGACGACTTCCTTCATGCCGTCCAAAAAGAAATACTTTTCGGGTACGTCGCAATCGTTGCAGATTTCACAGCGGATATTGAGTTTTTGCAAGGCGTAAAAGAGCGCCAACGCACTGCCCAACGCATCGCCGTCCGAACGGGAATGCGTGAAGATGAGCGCGCTTTTGATGCCCTTCAAGACCTGGGCTATTTCACGTAAATCGTGCAAGACGGTTACTCCTCTTCCTCGTCGGTATTTTTTTGGTCCTGTTCATGAATTTTAATAAACAGCTCGTCCATGTGCGCACCGTATTCTAAGGAATTGTCCAATATGAAATACAGCGACGGCATGGTACGCATGCGCATGGTTTGCGAGAGCTCGTGGCGGATGAACCCGGCGTTTTCACGCAGGATGCGGAAGGTGTTACTCTTGGTCTGTTCGTCCTTGGCGTAGATGCTGCAGAAAATTCTCGCCGTCTTTAAATCGGGCGCCACGGACGCGTTGGTGATGGAGATAATACCCGTTAAATCGGGACATTTATATTTTAAAGAACCGTTGATGATAGCTGCGATTGCCTTTTGGTATTCGCTGTTCAAACGGGAAGTTCTGCTTACTTTCACGAACGCTTCACCTCTTCGATTAAATAACATTCAATGACGTCGCCCACCTTGATTTCGTTGAAGCCTTCGATGGAGCAGCCGCATTCCATGCCCGAGGAAACTTCCTTGGCGTCGTCCTTAAAGCGCTTTAACTGACGCACGTTGCCTTCGACAATCATGACGTTGTCGCGGTAAATTCTGAGCTTTCCGCCACGGATAATTTTACCCTCGGTGACGTAACAGCCGGCAACCAGACCAACGCCCGTAATATTGAAGGTCTGCAATACGTCGCACTTGCCCATGTAGATTTCTTGGTATTTGGGTGCCAGCATGCCCTTCATTGCCGCTTCGATGTCGTCGAGCAATTCGTAAATAATGCGGTAGGAGCGAACGTCCACCTTGCTCTTTTCCGCCAGCGCCTTTGCCTTGGCGTCAGGACGGACGTTGAAGCCGATGATGATGGCGCCTGCACTCTCTGCAAGCATGACGTCGCTTTCGTTGACGGCGCCTGCTGCGCCGTGAATGACTTTGATTTTGACCTCTTCGTTGGTGAGCTTTTCAAGCGACATTTTAATGGCTTCAACACTGCCTTGTACGTCGCCCTTGACGATGAGGTTCAAGGTCTTTAACTTGCCTTCTTCCACCTGCGCGAACATATCGTCCAAGGAAACCCTGGTTTGTTGCTTGACCATTTCTTCACGCAGTTTGTTTTTACGCTCTTCCTGTACCTGCTTCATGAGGCCTTGCGCAACGGCAAAGATGGAATCGCCTGCGTTGGGTACGTCCTCCAAGCCGAGAATGGATACCGCCATGGAAGGACCTGCTTCCTTGACCTGCATACCCTTGTCGTTGAACATGGCGCGGATTCTGCCCATGGTCATGCCCGTGATGACGTTGTCGCCCGTGCGCAGCGTACCGTTTTGCACGATGATGGACGCAACGGGACCCTTGCCCTTATCCAGCTTGGCTTCGATGATGCTACCCCTCGCTTCACGGTTGGGGTTGGCTTTCAGATCCTGCATTTCGGCAACGAGGTTGATGGTTTCGAGCAGGTCGTCGATGCCCTCGCCCGTCTTGGCGGAAACGGGTACCAAAATGGTATCGCCACCCCATTCTTCGGGCACGAGGTCGTGCTGTAAAAGCTCGTTCTTCACACGCTCTACGTCGATATGCGGTTTGTCGATTTTATTGATTGCCACGATGATGGGAACCTCTGCCGCCTTGGCATGGTTGATGGCTTCCACCGTTTGAGGCATGATACCGTCGTCGGCGGCTACGACCAGGATGACGAGGTCGGTGATTTTTGCGCCTCTGGCACGCATTGCCGTGAATGCGGCGTGGCCGGGCGTGTCGATGAAGGTGATTTGCTTGCCGTTTACCGTAACGGTGTAAGCACCGATGCTCTGCGTGATGCCGCCTGCTTCGCCTGCGGTTACAGAGGTGCTTCTGATTTTATCGAGCAACGAGGTTTTGCCGTGGTCGACGTGACCCATGACCGTAACGACGGGCGCGCGGGTAACGCTGTTTTCATCCACTTCGGCGCCCTTGTGCATTTCGTTGAGTTCTTCTTCCGCCGTCTTTGCGGGCTTATATTCGAGCTCGATGCCCATGTCCGCCGCCATTAAGGCTGCGGTTTCGTAGTCGATGGATTCGTTTACGCTCTTCATGATGCCTTCCTTGAAGAGACGCTTGGTGATTTCTACCGCCGTAACGCCCAGCTTCTCGGAGAGGACCTTTAAGGGAATGTCCTGCGTGGTGACGACGGCGTGCTCGATTTTAATGACGTTAACTTCTTTTTTCTTTTCCTTCTTGCCGAAGCGAGCCTTGCGGTAACCCGTCTTATCCTCGTCAAAGTCGGCAATATCCAACCCCTCCTGACGGCTCATGGCGCGCTTGTTCATGCCCTTCTTTTCTACGTACGTCTTTTCAAACGTCTTTTTCTTGGGAGCGGCAAAATCCTTTTTGGGTTTGGTTGCCGTGGGCATTTCCACCGGTCTTACAACGGGCGGTCTGTTGAACGAAGGACGGGCGGCATTGCCACCTTCCGTACGGGGCATGCCCGGACGGGACGGGGTATTACGATCCGAACGGGGCGGTCTGTCGCCCTGGGGACGGGGGGTATAACTGCCGTTTTGTCCCTGCGGACGGGGTGCGTAAGGTCTATCCCCTCTATT
>JAFVZP010000030.1 GCA_017508105.1 Clostridia bacterium | reverse complement strand
TTTTTTGTCTAAAAAGGCGAAAAACGGGGTAATATAGAAGTAAACGGAAAAAAATAATCGGTTTTTATCCCAAATACAAGCAATGATTATGAATAAATATATTCGCAAACATTTTACATTGTTAAAATTTTATGGTATAATTATTCTGCGGAACTGGGCGTAAAAGTCCGTTTCACACCATCAAAAGAAAAAAATAAACAATCATTATAAGGAGAAAAAAACAATTATGACCGAATTTACCACCAACAAAAAGGTACTTCAATTCGTTGAAGAAAGTGCGGCCATCACCATGCCCGATAAAATCGTTTGGATCGACGGCAGTGAAGAACAGCGCGCAGCGTTGAAAGCCGAGGCTTGCCGCACCGGCGAGCTCATCAAGCTCAACGAAGAAAAATTGCCCGACTGCTATTTGCACCGCACCAAGCCCAACGACGTTGCCCGCGTAGAGGACAGAACCTTTATCTGCTGCAAGAACGAGGCTGACGCTATGCCCCACTCCATCGTCAAGTGGATGGACCCTCAGAAGGCTTACGATTTGGCTTACGGCATCGCCAAGGGCAAAATGCAGGGCAAAACCATGTACGTCATTCCCTATTCCATGGGCGTGGTCGGTTCTCCTTTCTCCAAAATCGGTATCGAGGTTACCGACTCCATCTACGTCGTCTTGAACATGATGATCATGACCCGCGTGGGCAAAATGTGCTTGGATGCGCTCGGTGAGGACGGCTACTTCATCAAGGGCTTCCACTGCTCCTGCGATATCGACCCCGAAAACAGATACATCATGCACTTCCCCGAAGACAACACCATCATCTCGGTTAACTCCGCATACGGCGGCAACGTTCTGCTCGGCAAAAAGTGCTTTGCGCTCCGCATCGCAACCAACCTCGGCAAAAACGAGGGCTGGATGGCTGAACACATGCTCATTTTGGGCTGCAAGCGTCCTCAAGATAAGGAAACTAAGTACATCGCTGCGGCGTTCCCTTCGGCTTGCGGTAAAACCAACCTCGCCATGCTCATTCCCCCCGAAGAATTCAGAAACAAGGGCTATGAAATCACCTGCGTAGGCGACGACATCGCTTGGATCCGTGTGGGCGAAGACGGCAGAATGTGGGCGGCAAACCCCGAAAACGGCTTCTTCGGCGTAGCGCCCGGCACCAACGAAAGCTCCAACTTCAACGCTTTGGCGGCTACCAAGAAGGGCACCATCTTCACCAACGTAGCGCACAACCCCGCCGACAACACCGTTTGGTGGGAAAAGCTGACCAAGAAGGCTCCCGACTTCATGTACGACTGGACGGGCGAGCCTTGGACGCCCGCTATGAACGCAGACGGCAAGCACCCTGCGGCAAACCCCAACTCCCGTTTCACCGCACCGGCTGAAAACTGCCCCTGCATCTCCCCCGAATTCAACTCCAAAGAGGGCGTGCCCCTGTCCGCCATTATGTTCGGCGGCAGACGTGCTACCACCACTCCCTTGGTATATCAGTCCAGAGACTGGAACCACGGCGTATTCGTAGGCTCCATCATGTCCTCCGAAACCACCGCCGCTGCAACGGGCGCCGTCGGCGTGCTCCGTCACGACCCCATGGCAATGAAGCCCTTCATGGGTTATTCGGTTGCCGATTACTTCCAGCATTGGATTAACATGGGCAAGAAGGCTGAAAAGGCTCCCAAAATCTTCAACGTCAACTGGTTCCGTCAGGACGAAAACGGCAACTTCATGTGGCCGGGCTTTGGCGACAACATGCGCGTTATCGACTGGATTTTGGACCGTTGCGACGACAAGGTAGAAGCACAGGAAACGGCTATCGGCTACCTGCCTTACGCCAAGGACATCAACATCAGCGGTGCAGACATCGACGCCGCTACGCTTGAAAAGCTGTTGGTTGTAGACAAGGCTCGTTGGTCGGCAGAAGCAGACGAAATTGAAGCTTACTACAACGAAAACTTCGGCGACAAGCTGCCCAAGGAAATCAGAGAAAACCTCGCAACCTTAAAGGCAAACTGCTCCAAGTAACAGAGAATAAAAACCAAACACCCCTTGCCAAAACGGCAAGGGGTGTTTTCACTTTTTTATCATAATATATATCAGTATATATTAGCTATGTATCAGCGCACCTGCGCCGAATCCACGGCGCTCTCCAATAAAATATTGATGAGCTCGTTTCTCGAACGGTTGCTCTTTTCGGAAAGCGCGTCAATCTTTTTAAGCGTGCCTTCCTTTATGCGCACGGAAATTACCTTATATCCGTCCAGCGTCTTGCGCTCAATATGTATTACGTCCTTTGCCACGGCAAAACACTCTCCTTTTATTCTTTCTTTTCGGGCATGGTAGGGGTTAACACGGAAATATTTTTCTCCATCAGTCGTTTAAGCGCAAAATACAGCGCTGTACCCATGCCCCAGATGATTACCCCTTGCGAGAGGAATAACGCACCCACGTTCAGCCAATACCCCATCTGCAATTCTCCTGCCGACAGCCACCAGATGAGCGGCAAAAACAGTGCGTTGAGCGCTACGGGGAAAAATCCGCCCAGGAAGATGCGCCAGAAGGCGTTTTGAAAGAGCTTACCCATTCCACGGGAGCACACGGCGGCGACCAGCGTGATGAGCGCCCCAAAAATTATATCCCATGCACCGCAGCCCGTCATGAGGTTGGAGAGAAAGCACCCGACCATGAGTGCGGGCGCCGCCTCAACGTAAAAGAGGGGCAGCAGGGTGAGCATTTCGGACAGCCGAAATTGCACCATTCCGCTCGCCACGGGAAAGCAGGCAAAGGTTAAAGCGGCGTAGAGGGCGGCAATTACGCCCGTGCGGGCAAGCATGAGGGTAGACCAACGTTTCATTCAATTTTACCTCGGTTTTTTTATTCGGAAGTGTTTACCGAAAACCTTCCGTGCGATATATGTTATCACAAGCGCCCGGCGCTGTCAAGCGATTGGGCGTTTTTATATTCAATTCAAATGATTTTGCGGTTTAAAGGCAATCAGCCAAAAGGCAAGAAAGGCGGCGGCAACCGCATTCACGCACAGCGCCGAGCGGTACAACACGGGATTGTTCATGCAGAGTATAAGCAAGAGGTTTACCTCAAATAGCGCGTAAATGAGGGCGAGTACGCCAAATAATACGACGATAACGGTACAAACGATACAACTGGCTTTCATACCCGAGAGTATGGGCAACTTTAAAAAAGAAATACGCCCACGTTGGCGGCGTGAGCGCAGGAGCGTATTATTCCGAGATGTTTTCAATCCACAGCTTGTCGAAATCCGTGCTGTCCACGAAGTCCCGAGGGATAAATTTAACGTGGCGGAACTTGGCAAACTGTAACACGTGTTGCTTCAACAACACGGGCGTGGGTACGTCGAGCTTGGTGCAAATCTCGCTCAAATAGTCGAAAAAATGCGAATACACCACCCGTCCGTCCTCTTCCAGAACGCACTGGCTCAAAATTTTATCCTCTCGCATGACTTTTGCCCATAACCGCATAGCACTTCCTCGCTTTTGAATTTTGCTACCATTATACAAAAAAAATACGCGAAAGTAAATAAATTTCACGGGAAAAACGGGAAAAGCGTTGACTTTATACGGGAATACAGTTACAATATATAAATAAAGAAGCGGAGGTAGCTAAAAAAATACCGTTATGAAAAATCTCGAAAAACAAATTTTAAACCTACTCAACGAGGATTGCAGATATACGGCGGAAAAAATTGCCGTCATGCTCGGCGCAGCCGAGAGCGAGGTTGCCGCCGCCATTAAACAAATGGAGCAAAACGGCGTCATCGTCAAGTACGCCGCCATCACCAACGCCGAAGCCATGGACGACGAAGTGGTCGAAGCGCTCATAGAGGTCAAGGTTACGCCCAAAAAAGGGCAGGGCTTTGACGCTCTCGCGCAGGAAATTTCCCATTATAACGAGGTTACGGGCGTCTATCTCATGAGCGGCACGTACGACCTCGCCGTATTCGTTTCGGGCAAGTCCTTAAAGAGCATTTCCCGCTTCGTTTACGAAAAAATATCCACCTTCTCGGGTGTAACGGGCACGGCAACCCACTTCATTTTGCGTAAATACAAAATCGAGGGCAACGTCACCGTCCAGGATTCGCAGGAAAAGAGGTTATCCGTTCAACCATGAGTACGTTCGTTTCTGAAAAAATAAAAAACTTAAAGCCCAGCGGTATCCGTAAGTTCTTCGACCTCGTGCACGAGATGAAGGACGCCATCTCCCTCGGCGTGGGCGAGCCCGACTTCGTCACCCCGTGGAGCATCCGTGACGCCGGCATCCGCTCGGTGCAAAAGGGCTATACACAATACACGGGCAATCGGGGCTTACCCGAGCTTCGCGAGAACATTTCCCGCTATCTTTTGGAGCGGTTTGGCGTAAGCTACTCCCCCGACCACGTCATCGTAACCGTGGGCGCCAGCGAGGGCATTGACCTTGCCTTGCGCGCAACGCTTTCGGACGGCGACGAGGTATTGGTGCCCGACCCTTGCTACGTTTCGTATGCGCCCTGCGTTACTTTGGCAGGGGGCATGCCCGTAAACATCAGCTGTAACGCTCAAAACGGGTTCATCGTAACGCCCGAGGAATTGGAGAGAAAAATCACCCCCAAAACCAAGGCGATTATTCTTGCCTATCCCAACAACCCCACGGGCGGTATCATGACCGAGGAGCAGCTCAAAGCCATTCTTCCCATCATTGAAAAGCACGATTTGTTGGTCATTTCGGACGAAATTTACGCCGAGCTGACCTACGGCACCAAGCACGTTTCGGTTGCGGCTCTGCCCAACATGAAGGAGCGTACCGTGCTCATCGGCGGCTTCTCCAAGGCGTTCGCCATGACGGGCTGGCGCATCGGCTTCGTCTGCGCTCCCCCCGACGTGGACGAGGGTATGTTCAAAATTCATCAGTACGGCATCATGTGCGCCCCCACCATGGGTCAGTACGCCGCCAATTACGCCTTGAAGGAGGGCTTGGAGGACGGCTTTTCGGTGGTAGAGGAAATGCACGACGAGTACAACCGTCGCCGTCGGTTCGTGGTCAAGAGCTTCAACGACATGGGGCTTACCTGCATTGAACCCAAGGGCGCGTTTTACGTATTCCCGTCGGTGGAGAGCACGGGGCTTTCGGGCGAGGAGTTTGCCGAACGGCTGCTCATGAGCAAAAGGGTAGCCGTCGTACCGGGCAGCGCCTTTGGCGAATGCGGAAAAAACCATATCCGCTGTTCGTACGCCACTTCCATGGCGCAGCTCACCGAGGCGATGGCGAGAATTGCAAGTTTTGTCGAAGATTTACGCAAATAACGGGTAAAAACAGGCGAAAACGGGCATAAAAACGGCAAAAGCCGTTGACAAAGTGAATAGAATAAAGTATAATAAAGAGTGAAACATAGCCGTGACTTTTTTGAGTTTTCGAGAAAGCCACGGTTGTATTTATTGTAAAAATCAAAAACAGAGGTGTTTTTTAATCATGGCAGAACAGTTTTTTATGACCAAAAAAGGCTACGACGAGGCGGTATCCCGCTTGAAATACTTACAGACCGAAAAGCGTCAGGAAGTCGTTGCCCGTATTCAAGAGGCACGCAGCCACGGCGACCTTTCGGAGAATGCCGAGTACGACGCAGCCAGAAGCGAGCAGTCGGCGGTAGAGGGCGAAATTGCCGAATTGGATTATAAAATCAAAAACGCCGTCATCGTCGAGGAGAACAACGACGATACCTACGTGCACATCGGCTGTTTCGTGAAGGTATACGACTCCATGTTCGAGGAGGAATGCGAATACGAAATCACGGGCTCCATGGAATCCGACCCCGTACAGGGTAAAATCTCCAACGAATCCCCCGTCGGTCTGGCACTCATGCGCCACAAGGTGGGCGACGAAGTGGAAGTCAACGCACCCGACGGCACCTATACGCTCAAAGTCTTGGATATTTGGGTAAAATAAGAGAATACGAAAAACGAGGAAACAGAAAAAATTATGGCAGAAAACGCAGTACAGGGACAACTGAGCGAGGAACAGGCAGCCGAACAGCTCGCCGAGCAGGCACGCATTCGCCGTGAAAAACTGGCGAAGCTGCAAGCAGAGGGCAAAAACCCTTACGAAAAAGTAAAATACGACGTAGATGCTTGCTCCAAATCCATCAAAGAGGACTTTGAAGCGTTGGAAGGCAAGACGGTGTCCATCGCGGGCAGACTGATGTCCCGCCGCGTCATGGGCAAGGCGTCCTTCTCTCATATCTCGGACAGATTCGGCACCATTCAGCTGTACATCACCCGTCAGGACTTGGGCGAGGAGCTGTATATGTCCTACAAAAAGGACTTCGACATCGGCGACATCGTCGGGGTCAAGGGCTTTGTTTTCAAGACGCAGACGGGCGAAATCAGCGTGCACGTACAGCACTTTGAAATGCTGTCCAAGGCGCTCTTGCCCCTGCCCGAAAAACAGCACGGGCTGGCAAATCAGGACTTGAAATACAGAAAGCGCGAGCTGGATTTAATCATCAATCAGGACGTGCGCAACACCTTCGTTGCCCGCACTCAAATTTTAAAGGAAATCCGCGCCTACCTGGATAACCTCGGTTACATGGAAGTGGAAACGCCCGTGCTTTTAACCCTGGAAATCGGTGCAGACGCGCGCCCGTTCAAGACTCACCACAACGCATTGGATATTGATATGTATCTGCGCATCGAAACCGAGCTGTACTTAAAGCGACTCATCGTCGGCGGCTTGGAGCGCGTTTACGAGGTGGGCAGAATTTTCAGAAACGAGGGCATGGACTCCTCGCACAACCCCGAATTTACTTCCATTGAAATGTATCAAGCGTACAGCGATTACATGGATATGATGAACATGATAGAGGATTTATACAAGACCGTCACCCAAAAGGTGTGCGGCACCTTGCAAATCACCTATCAGGGCACGCCCATCGACATGGGTAAGTGGGAACGCCTGACCATGGTCGAGGCGGTCAAGAAATACGCCGGTGTGGACTATAACGACTGGGCAACCGACGAGGACGCGCGCGCTGCCGCCAAGGCAAAGGGCGTGGAAATCGAGCAGGGCGACGCCGCCACCAAGGGTCACGTGTTAATCGCCTTCTTTGAAGCCTTCGTCGAGGACAACCTCGTGCAGCCCACCTTCATTTACGACTATCCCGTAGAAAACTCTCCCCTGGCAAAGCGCAAGCCTTCCAACCCTGCGTTCACCGAGCGTTTTGAATACTTCATCTACCGCCGTGAAATGGGCAACGCCTTCTCCGAACTCAACGACCCCATCGACCAAAAGGCGAGAATGGTCAAGCAAGTGGAAGCCAAGCGTTTGGCGGGCAACAAGGAAGCGCAAATTGACGAGGATTTCATCACCGCGCTGGAATACGGTCTGCCCCCCACGGGCGGCTTGGGTATGGGTGTCGACCGTCTGGTCATGCTCTTAACCGACAGCTCGTCCATTCGCGACGTGCTCCTGTTCCCGACCATGAAGCCCATCAAGAAATAAATTGATTTTTTACGTCGGCGCAGGGAATCACGCTCTGCGCCGATTTTTACACCAATCTCCGTATGGGGGATAGGGGAAGGGTTATGTTTGAAAAACGCTACACGGCAAATTGCCGTATTTACAATATGTTAAATAACGCGCCAAGGCATTCTTCCTTCCATACGCCGGGGCATAAAAAGGGCAAGTGGGACATCACCGAGCTGGACTTTTCAGACAACCTCGCCGCTCCCACGGGCGTAATCAAACAGGCGCAGGAGGAAATTGCAAGCGTCCTCGGCGCAAGCGTCAGCTATATCCTCACCGACGGCAGCACCTCGGGCGTGCTCGCCATGCTCTACGCCTCGGGCGTCAAAAAACTGATCTTCCCCACCGCCTCGCACAAGAGCGTATATAACGGCTGTCGGCTGTTGGGCGTTGAAGGCGTAATCCTTCCAACCCGCACGCTCGGAAAAATTCCTCAACAGCCCACGGCGCAAGAGGTGGAAGCTGCACTGCAACAGTCGGGGGCGGACGGCGTGCTGATCACCTCGCCCGATTATTACGGAAATATTGCCGACCTCAATGCGATTAAAGCCGTTTGTCAAAGGCATGGTGCCCTTCTTTTATGCGACGGAGCGCACGGCGCGCACCTGCACGGAACGCCCCTTTACGCGGGCAATTTCGCCGATATGTGGGTAGACGGCGTGCATAAGAGCCTGCCGGCTTGCACCCAGGGCGCCGTTCTTTCGGCAAAGGAGCAAGGGTTCAAGGAAAGGCTGTTGGACGGCGTGGATATTTTTCGCACCACAAGTCCAAATTATATCATTATGGCAAGCGTGGAATACGCCGTGAAATACCCCGTATCTCCCCGCCTCGTCGCTGCGGCAAACGGGCTGAAGCAGGCGCTGAACGCCTATGAAAACGACGATTGGAGCAAATTGCTCGTTCATTACGGCGAAAACGCAACCAAGGTGCATG
>JAFVZP010000029.1 GCA_017508105.1 Clostridia bacterium | reverse complement strand
TCGTTTAAAAGGTAAAATACAGTTTATTTAAATTGATTTAGTTTTCAGTTTAATATACGGTTTTGCCGTAACAGTCCATCGCCACGACGGGAAATCCACCACTTTCAAGCGGTGCACCGCTTCGCTCAGTAAATCCTCAAAGGCGATACATTCACTCTTTAAAATGGCGTTGCAGTAGCCGTTGCCGTTGAAGAAGGCATGAAAGCGTAAGGCTTTTTAAATTAAAATTTAATTTTAAGCAATAAAAAATTGGACACATCATTTTGGAGAAATCCTCGATGGTGTGTCTATTATTTTTATAAAATAAACGAGGAAAGAATAACTTTCCTCGTTTTCATTTCTTTATTTTCTTTCGTCCAAGGGCAGGTAGGTCTGATGGTCCTTTACGCAGTAATAGGCAGGGCGGATAATCTTGTTTCCGTTGGTCAGTTCCTCCATGCGGTGCGCCGACCAGCCCGCGATACGCGCAATGGCGAACATGGGTGTGTACAGCTCTTGCGGTAAATCCAACATGGTGTATACGAACCCCGAATAGAAATCGACGTTCGGGCTGACCGACTTGTGATTTTTATGAATTTCAGGCACCATGTCCGAGGCGAGCGCGGCAACGCTGTTATACAGCTCGAATTCCTTTTCCATGCCTTTTTCAACGGAGAGCTTTTCGGCAAATCCCTTCAAAAGCTGACAGCGGGGATCGGACTTCGTATAAACGGCGTGACCCATGCCATAGATTAAGCCGGTTTTGTCAAAGGCTTCCTTCTTCAAAATTTTATAGAGGTAATCCTGCAGGCGTTCCTTTGTCCAATGACTGCCCAAGGTCTTTTTAATGCTTTCAAACATCAAAGTTACCTTTTGGTTTGCACCGCCGTGCTTGGGACCTTTGAGCGAGCCGAGCGACGCCGCTACGGCGGAATAGGTGTCCGTACCCGACGAGGTTACGACGTGCGTGGTGAACGAGGAATTGTTTCCGCCGCCGTGTTCTGCGTGCATAATCAAGCAGGCGTCCAGCGTCTTTGCCTCTAAATCGGTAAAGCGGTTATTTCTGCGCAGAATGTGCAAAATATTCTGTGCGCAGGAGTATTCCTTGACGGGGTTATGAATGACGAGCGACGAGCCTCTATGATAGTATTTCCACGCGCGGTGGCTGTATACGGCGAGCATGGGGAACTGTGCAATCAACTGCAAGGATTGGCGCAATACGTTTTGAATGGACACGTCGTCGGGCGTCTTGTCGTAGGAATATAAATTGAGCACGCACCGAGCGAGCATATTCATGACGTCGGGCGAGGGGTTTTTCATGATGATATCTCTTACAAAGCTCTTGGGCAATTCCCGCAGGGTGGACAACAGCTCGCAAAATTCTTCCAGCTCGTCCTTGGTGGGGAGCTTGCCGAAGAGTAGCAGGTATACCGATTCTTCAAAGCCGAAGCGGTTTTCCCTAACGCAAGCGTCTACCAAATCCCGCACGTTCACACCGCGGTAAAACAGCTCGCCCTCAATTTCGGTCTTGACGCCGTCAACCGTTCTGCTGCCGTTTACCTCGGATACCTCGGTCAATCCGCAGAGCACGCCTGCACCGTTTCTGTCCCGCAGACCTCGCTTTACGTCGTACTCAGAGTAGAGCTCGGGCGCAATCAAATTTTTCTCGGCTGTTTGGGCGAGAGCTTGTATCAATTCCTTGTTTTTTACGTTCAACATTTATTTTATTCAATCCTTTGGTATAGAACTTATCAATCCTATCTATCTTATCATAAAGTTTTTTCTATGTCAACTTAAAAAATATTATAATAGAATATAAGTACAGATTATAAATATTGCCGAGAAAACTTTGAAAAACTGTTTGAAAACGGCTAAAAATGTGTTAATATAGAATAGAGAAAAAAATAGAAAAAAATCCGTCAAAGGAATGAGGAGGAATGTTCCATGAAAGAAGTCAATGTTGAAAAGCGCGCAGACGAGCTGTTGATCACCCTCGTCGGCGAAATTGATTCGGGCAATGCCGACGCATTTTTCAATACCGTAAGCGAGGCGTTCGCAAGCGATAGCAAAAATTTGCATTTTGTGTGCGACGGGCTTGCCTTTATCGACAGCACCACGCTCGGCGCCTTCGTCAAGCTTTTAAAGCGCGTACGCGGCGAGGGAAAAGCCATGCGTTTAAGCGGCTTACAGCCCAAAATCAAAAAGCTGTTCACCATCTGCGCCCTGGATAAGATTATGGAGATAGACGAATGAGTAAATTCTTTGATTTTTCCCTGCCCTTAACCGACGGAACGCTCATGACCACCGTCCGCCTGACCGTTGGCGGAATTACCGCCGCTGCGGGCTTGGACGTGGACGAAGGGGAGGACTTTAAGGTCTGCGTCACCGAGGCGCTGCTCATTTTTAAGCGCAACGGCTTTGAAGAGGCGTCCGTTCGCTTTGATTTTTTGGAAAACGGCGTATCCGCCCGTATTTTAGGCAACAATTTTACCCAAAACACTCCGTCCGAGAACTTCGAGGACGAAATTTCCTATGCGCTCCTCGGCGCATTGGTCGACGAAGTCAATTTTGAAAAACAGCCCGACGGCAGGGTAAACGCCATTACGCTCATCAAACAATCGGTGCAATAATGGAACGGGAAGAGCTCAATCAATGTTTTGAACAATACAGACGGACAGGCGATATTTCCCTGCGCAATAAAATTGCCGAGCATTATATCTACATAGCGGAAATTTTAGCCAAAAAGTTCGTAGGAAGAGGGGTGGATTACGACGACTTGTACCAAGTCGCCTGCCTTGCCTTGGTCAAGGGCGTAGAACGCTTCGACCCGGGCATGGGTATGCAGTTCACCACTTTTATCACGCCCACCGTTACGGGGGAGATAAAGAACTATTTCCGCGATAAATCCCGTACGGTACGCTTGCCCAGAAAGCTTGCCAAGCTGGGCTTGGACGTGCGCAAAAAGCGGGATGAAATTCTTTCTTTGACGGGCAAAAAACCCACTCCAAAGGAGATTGCCCAAAGCCTTGGGGTCGAGGAAGAGGACGTGCTGCAAGCCATGGAAATCGGCTCGGTGGTATCTCTCGATTCTTCCGTCAGCACGGATGGAGAGGAGCGTTCCTTATACGACGTGCTGCCCGACGACGCCAATCCCTTTGAAGCCTTTGAGGACAAAGAGATGCTTGTAAGCGCCATTCAGAACTTCAACCAAACCGAGCGGGAAGTGCTGCGTTTACGCTATGAAAAAGGACTCTCGCAGATGGCGACGGCGGAAGAGCTGAACGTATCGCAGATGTTCGTCTCCCGTATGGAGCGCAAGCTTTTGCAAAAATTGCGCACACTGTTACAGGACCAAGCGTAAGGGGGGGCATGGTATGAATTTTGAAGTCAAGGATTTTCAGGCTCTTCATAAGGCGCTGGACGATTTTTGTGAATTTTTAACCCATGCGGGCATTGCGGAAGAAAGCGTTTTCGATAGTCGGCTCATCGTCAGCGAGCTTGCAACCAACGTCTTAAAGCACGCCCGTGCAACGGCGTTCATCGAGGGCGGTATTTTCAACGGAAAAATCGAAGTGGAAATTTTTTCCAACGCCAAATTCAATGCGCCCGAAAAGAGCGTTCTGCCCGATGAAACCGCCGAACACGGCAGGGGACTTTACCTCGTGGATAAAATCGGTGAAAGCCGTTCCACCACGCCTAAGGGCGGCATTCGGGTTGTCGTCCGCACGCAATATAAACAGTAAAATCGCAGGCACGGTGCCATTCACCGCCTGCGATTTTTTCTATAACTATTTTTGAGCCGATATTTTCCTCTCGGCTAAAATTTCTCCCGTCTGCGCGTCCAATAAAAAGCACCGCTCCATGCCCTTATCCGTGCTGACGGCAACGAAATAATAACATTTTTCGTTATAAACAAGCCGTACGTATAGCTCTCCCGTAAAGGTTTTTCCGCTCGTCATGCTCTTAAAAAGCTCGGCTCTCGCCTCCGCCAATTTGGCTATTATCTCGGGCATGGATAACTCGTTTCCCTCTCTCATTCGCTTGGCTTGCAGGGTAACGCTCTCCTCGTCAAAGCAGATTTTAAATTCAATCGTGGAATCCGGAACGCTTTCAGCCGACTGCGAAAAGAAAAACCTCGTATGTACGCTGTCGTACGACATATCGCCCCCGCACTCTTTTCCGCCCAGCGTAAAGGTTATCCCGTAATTTTTAGTGTTGTCGGGCACGGTGAGATATACTTCCACGGTCTGCTGTTTTTGGGCGCACACGCCGTCCGAGCGATAGGGGTATTCCCGTGCGCAAAAGAACGCCGAAAGTGAATAGCCGTTTTGTTCGGCAATGTAAATTTCACTGCGGTATTCCGAAACGTATTGAGAATAATCCACAGTCGTGTCGCAGCCGCCGAAGGAGAACAGCGCGGTGCATGCGGTAAAAATACAGAGCAAGGATATAAATATTTTTTTCATAACTTAATTATATTCTCGCCTTATCTCATAAATGCTTGATTTATACGCTTGATTTTTTTAAAAGCTTGTGATACAATAAAACTGTATCGGGCGGTACGAAAAAAATTCGGGAGGTAAGCCATGACGAGAATGATTACAAAAACCGTCATCAAGACGATGTGCATCACCTTGCTTTCTCTCTTCGGCGTGGGAATTTTGTTTTTACTCTTCCTCTCGTTCGTCGCGCCCTCGGCAATGGCTCGGCTCACCCGTGATTTGGGTATGTATCCGCAGTCTGCCTGGTATTCCTCCCTGCAATATGCCGACGGCAAAGGCGATATAGATAACATTGCTGCGGCGTTCAACTGCTCGGTTCTGGCAAGGGACGAAGAAAACATCGTCAAATACGGCAAAACCTTTATCGAGGACGCCCGTTTTAAAGAATACTGTGAAGAAGTCGAAGCTCGGGAAGCCCAGGAGGGCACGCCCTTGGAAGCGTACACCCAATACGTTTACGGACGGGTAGGTATAGCGTATTACCGCATCGACCAGGGCGAACAAGGGCTTACCTTGGCTCTCTCGGTCAATACGGACAGCTTTGTTGAATACAACGCCGTCAACGACCTCGCCAACGAGGTGGTGTTAAAGGGCGATGCCGCCTTTGCATCTCAAATTTTAACCTCGCTTACCTCTTTACAAGCGAGCGGCACAATTGCCGAGAGCGGTTATTTGGACAGAACGGTGAATATTTTAATCACATTTACGGCACAAAACTGAATATTATCAATAAAATCCATTCAGGCGCAAAGAAATTTGCGCCTGAATTTATGAGATTACGGAGTAAAGTATATGACTGCCTGTATCATCACCTTTTCTCTCACCTGCGTAGCAATGATTGCCTGCGTATTGACGGGTGCAGAAATAAAAATTAAAAACTTTCGCTTGCCGCTCTATTTTACGGTTACGCTTTTAGGCGCAATTATCATGCTCATTTCGGGCATGCTACCCGTCTCTTTTGCGTTGGAAAGCTTGCTTTCGGACAGCAGCGTCAATCCTTTAAAAATTCTCGTTCTCTTTTTATCCATGACCGTACTCTCCATTTTTTTGGACGAAACGGGCTTTTTTTCCTATCTTGCGGACGTTGCGCTCAAAAAATCGGGCAAAAGTCAAATCAAGCTGTTTATCATTCTGTACGTCGTCGTATCCCTCTTAACGTCGTTTACGTCCAACGACATCGTTATATTGACGTTTACGCCCTTCATCTGTTATTTTTGCCGCCGCGCAAATGTCAATCCCTTGCCTTATTTAATAGAGGAGTTTGTCGCCGCCAATACCTTTTCTATGCTGCTGGTCATCGGTAATCCCACCAATATCTACCTTGCCCTCTCCCAAGAGCTAACCTTTTTCGGCTATCTGGCAATTATGTGGTTACCCACGCTCCTTGCGGGCATGGTGGCGTTCTTTGTCATGCTTGCGCTCTTTTACAAGCAGTTAAAACTTCCGCTGGAACGCACTTCGGATAAGAGCGTTCCCATTGATAAACCTCTCGCCGTCATCGGCGGCATTCACCTTGTCGCCTGCACGCTCTTGCTTTCGGTGTCAGACTTCTTCTCTCTGCCCATGTGGGGCATCTCTCTCGCCTTTGCGCTCAGCCTGTTTATAACTGTAACTGCCTATAAGCTCGTCAAACGGGAGCCTTTCCTGGAATTATCCTCCACACTCAAACGTGCGCCATGGGGCTTTATTCCTTTTTTACTGTCCATGTTCCTGCTCGTTTGCGCTTTGGAATATAACGGCGTTACCAAAATTCTTGCCGGGCTTCTCTCCAACGAGCTGCCGATATTGACCTACGGCGCAATTTCCACGCTCTTTTGCAGCTTTGTCAACAACATTCCCATGAGCGTGCTGTTTGCCTCGGTGCTCTCCTTTTCTTCGTTGCAGCGGGCGGCGGTATTTGCCTGCATCGTCGGCTCCAATCTCGGCGCTTTTTTAACGCCAGTCGGAGCGCTCGCCGGCATCATGTTCTCCAATATCGTAAAGACGCAAAACGTAAAGCTGAGCTTTGCTCGCTTTACGCTCTACGGCACGGTTATTGCTCTGCCAACCCTGGCTTTTGCACTCTTGGGATTGTATATTATTCTGTAACCTTTTTCAGCACTCAACACATAATATATAGCAGTAGGCAACAGCCTATCAATTTTACCAAAGAGGAATGTATTATGTGTTGTTCTAATTCTTTATTCTTCAATAACTGTGGCTGTAACAACTGGGGTTGGAATAACTGCGGTTGTAACTGCGGTTGTAACTGCGGTTGCAATAACAGCGGCTGGACTCGCCGTGGAAATTCCCGTCAAAACGATGCCTTCATTCAGGGCTTTTTCCTTGGCTTGCGCATCGGCTACAACCTCTGCCAAACCGGCTCGGGTGTATTGACCGCCAACGTCGCATCGAATGAATCGCATAACCAATTCGATTCTTACTATGCCCGTCAGTACGGTTTTAATACCGCGAACAACGGCTGCGGCTGTGACTGCGGTTGTAACGGCTAACAATTTCATCAAATAAAAAGGGCGGTCGGAGTAAAATCCGACCGTTTTTTGTACATACTATGCTAATATGGAAAAAATCAAACGGGCATATCAATGGTGTCTTTCGCAGTATCGCACGCTCACCGAAAAAAAATTTACCACGGTTGCGGGCACGCTGGTGTTCTTTCTCATTCTTTCGGTCGTACCGTTCACCTTTTGGCTGACGCTTCTCTTCGGTAAATTTCTGGTGGGCACAGAAGAGGTTTTGAACCTTGAAATTTTTTCGCAGGTCAAGGAGCTTCTGCTCTTCTTGCAGGAAAACGCCCGCAACGCTTCGCTGCAAGCCTCGTTTATTCTGGCGCTCACCTCGCTCTATTCTGCCAGCAACTTCTTCTATCATTTGCGCGCCAGCGGGGAAATCATCTATAATTATTCCTCCCAAAAGCGAGGACTTTCGGTTCGTTTTATCGCCTTGCTGCTCACGCTCGGCACCATGCTGCTCATCGTACTGTTTTTAGCGGTATTCGTGGGCATGCTATACCTCTTGCGCCGTTTTTTACCCGACCCGTTTGCCGAAATCGGGGGTTACGTCATGCTCTTTGCTCTGGGTTTTGGCATTTGTTCGGTGTTAAATTTCTATCTGTGTCCGTATCACGTTCAGTACCGCTTCATCATCAAAGGCAGTTTAATCACCACTGCGCTTTGGGTGCTTGCCAGCGTGGGCTTTTCAATCTATCTGCATTTGAGCAATATGGATAAGCTGTACGGCGCCATCACCACGGTAGTTGTGTTTTTACTCTGGTCGTACGTCATGATGGTGTGTTTTGTCGTGGGCGTGGTGTATAACGAACGGTTTACCCGCAGTCGGCGTAAGAAAAAAAAGTAATTTTTTGTCAATTTTAAAAGGCAAGGGGAGAATGTGCGAGAATATGTAATATTTTTCTATTTTCTTCCTTGCTTTTTTTTAAGTGATGTGTTATACTCATAGAGTATAACATCATTTTTTAGAGAGAGAATCAATCATTATGCAAGAAATCAGTCAAAAGAAAAAAGTACTCTATTCCGCCGTACAACCCAGCGGCGATTTAACCATCGGCAACTACCTCGGCGCAATCAAAAATTGGGTGGCGTTGCAGGAAGAATACGAATGCTTCTACGCCATGGCGGATATGCACTCCATCACCGTGCGTCAAAATCCCGCTACGTTGCGTCAAAAAACCCTGGAGCTCGCCGCACTCTATATCGCCTGCGGCGTCAATCCCGAAAAATGCACGCTGTACGTGCAATCCACCGTACCCTGCCACGCCGAATTGACTTGGGTGCTCAACACCTTCACCTACGTCGGCGAAATGGAGCGTATGACGCAGTTTAAGGATAAGAGCAGCAAACATGCGGATAATATCAATATGGGGTTGATGGACTACCCCGTTTTAATGGCGGCGGATATTTTGTTGTACCAAGCCGACGTCGTACCCGTGGGCGTAGACCAAAAACAGCATTTGGAAATCACCCGGGATATCGCCAACCGCTTCAACAATATCTACTCGCCTACCTTTAAGGTGCCCGAACCCATCATCATGAAGGTGGGCGCAAAAATCAACTCCTTGCAGGAGCCCGAAAAGAAGATGTCCAAATCGGACACAAACGTAAATGCTTCGGTATTTCTCTCGGACGATCGGGATGCCGTCATGCGCAAGTTCAAGCGCGCCGTTACCGACAGTCAAACGAGCGTTCGCTTCGACCCCACGCAAAAGCCGGGCGTGTCTAACCTTCTCACCATCTATTCGGTATTTTCGGGCAAGACCATTGAAGAGGCCGAGCGTGACTTTGAGGGTAAGGGCTACGGCGATTTCAAGCTCGCCGTCGGGGAAGTGGTTGCCGATGCGCTTGCGCCCATTCAAGCCGAGCAAAAACGCTTGCTCGCCGACAAGGGCTATTTAAACGAAGTGCTCACTGCGGGTGCGTCGCAGGCATACCGCGCGGCAAGAAAAACGCTCGCCAAGGTATACCGCAAGGTCGGCTTCTATCAGTTGGATAAATAATAAAGACGAAAAAAAGAGAGTAAATGTAAATGTTCGGATACGTTCAGTACGATAAACCCAATTTATACATCAAGGACTTCGAACTGTACCGTGCCATGTATTGCGGCGTATGCAAGGGCATCGGCGCAACCTGCGGTCAAATTGCCCGCACGGGGTTGAGCTACGACGCCGCATTTTTAAACACGCTCTTTCATAACTTAAAAAATACCGACGTGGTCCTGGAAAAACAGTCGTGTATCACGAAATTGGGGTTCAAGCACCCCATGGCCGCGGTGGACGACTTAACCAAAGCCGTCGGCTGTCTGAATACCATCTTGCTCTACTATAAGCTCACCGACGATATTGCAGACGAAAAAAAGGGCGGCTTGCGCCGAGCGTTCTTCAAAAAGGGCTATAACCGAGCCAAACAACTACACCCGCAAATGGCGGAAATCGTCGATAGAAACATGCGCCTGCAAGCCGAACGGGAAAAATCCCTGTGCGACAGCTTGGACCTCGCCGCCGACGCCACGGCAACCATGTTACAGCAAATCGGGCGGTATCTTTTAGAGGAGTACGCCACCGAGCACACCGACGCGCTGCTGTACGATATCGGCAAATGGATATATCTCATCGACGCCGTGGACGATTACGATAAAGACGTAAAGCAAAATAGCTATAATCCTTTCTTTCTCGCCTACGGCAGTCAAAACAAGGCAACGCTCGTCAAAGACCACGGCAACGAACTGCGCTTTTTATTCAATACGCTCTTTTTCGATATTCGCGAGAGAATGTCGAACATCAAATTTTATTTCAATCGGGATTTAACCGATAATATTTTGTTAAAGGGCTTGCCCTTGCGTACCGAATGGTTGGTTTTCAAGCAACCATGCCCCAAACAAAAGGGTAAATGCAAAAGCAAACAAAAAGTAAACGATAAGGAGTTAGAACCAAATGAATAGAGAAAATTACGATATTTTGGGTGTCAGCCCGTCTGCTTCCGACGATGAAATCACGGCCAAGTATACCGAGCTGAAAGACAAATACGAAGAGGAAAGATGGTTGGACGGTGAACGCGGCAACAACGCCGCGCGTATGCTCGGCAAAATCCAAACGGCATACAACGAAATTATGTCCGAGCGCAGAGAACGCGTCAATGCAAGCGGCAACACCTCGGATATTTTAGACCGCGTCGCAAACGACATTAAAAACGGCGACCTCGTCGGTGCGCAGGCAAAATTGGACGAATGCAACGAGCGCGGCGGCGAATGGCATTACTTGCAATCGGTTATCTTTTTCCGTAAAAATTGGATGAATGAGAGCAAAAAGCAGTTGGAAATTGCCTTGCAAATAGACCCGTTCAACAGTAAATATAAAGATGCGTACGATCGCATCAATCAACGCATGAACTATCAAGGTCAATCTGCCTACAACCAGGGTCAGGGCGGCGCCTATAACCAAGGTCAAGGTGGCGGCTACACCCCTCAACAGGAGCAGCAAATGGGCGGTTCGGGCTGTGCGCAGTGCGTAGACTGCTGTTATACCTATCTGTGCATCAACTGTCTGTTCGATCTGTGCTGCGGTTGCCGCTAAAAAGATAAAAAAGGGGAGTTATTCCCTTTTTTTTGTAAAAATAATTGATTATCCATGACAAGGAGAACCCCATGAAGGGAAAAATTCCTGCGTTTGAAATTGCGCTTTCGGCAATCGCCTGCGCCTTTGCCACCATCTTTTTGAGCTTGGGCGTACTCAATAATTTTCTCTTGGCAACGGGCTATATCGTCGGCTGTTTTGCCCTCATGCTTCCGCTCGCCAAGGGCTTTGTCTGGGGGGACGTGCTCGCCTATATCGCCACGGTGCTTTTAACCTTGCTGTTCGGCGGCATCAGCGTGCCTTGGCGCATCGTACCCTTCATTCTCTTTTTCGGTCTGCACCCGCTCGTCAATCACTTGCAGGTTCGCTTGCGTTGGAACACAACCCTGCTTTTAATTCTCAAAGCAATCTGGTTCGACGTCGCCATGTATCTCGTCTGGCGTTTCGTATTTGATATGACCACCAATTTTGCTTGGCTGGACGAGTATATTATTCCCGCCATTCTCATCGGCGGCACGCTGTTTTTTGCTGTGTACGACCGCATGATTTACAAATGTCAAGACGTGGTAAACCAAGTCGTTTACCGAATCAAGAAACAATAGGAGAAAGCACCCATGCCCGAAAAGAACCAAGAATTTACCGCTGTTATCCACGCCCTCGGCACGCAGGGGGAAGGCATTGCAAACGCCGACGGCGTTACCTTTTTCATTCCCGGCGCTCTGACGGGCGAAACCGTCCGTTTTAAAGCCTTAAAGGTCAAAAACGGCATCGGCTACGGCAAGGTGGAGGAAATTTTAACCCCGTCCAAAGAGCGTGTTACCCCGCCCTGCCCGGTATTCGGCAAATGCGGCGGCTGTCAGCTGCAACATATCTCCTATTCCGCCCAACTCGCCTACAAGCGCGATACGGTTAAAAACACCCTCAAAAAAGTGGGAAACATCGACATCGACGTACCCATGCCCGTACATAGCGAACGGGAATACGGCTATCGCAACAAGCTGCAGTTGCCCGTCGGTGTGGATAGAGAGGGTAACACCGTCATCGGTTTTTACGCCGAGCGCAGCCACCGCATCGTACCCATAACCAGCTGCGCCATTCACCCCACATGGGCAACCCGGCTCATACAGGTGTTTCAGGAATATATCCGTGAAAACAACATCCAGGGCTACGATGAAGTCAGTCATAGCGGATCGCTTCGGCATATCGTCGTGCGGGATATGGACGGAAAATTCATCGTCACCGTCGTTTCCACAGAGAAAAAGTTAAAAAACACCCAAGACTTAATTGAAAAATTAAAAACGGTTTTCTCCACGTTTACCCTGGTTTTAAACGTAAATACCACGCCCACCAACGTCATTTTCGGCGATACGTTCACCAGCCTTTACGGCAGCGGTTTTTTCGACGCCTCTGCGTGCGGTATCACCTTCGAGGCGGGCGCGCAGACCTTCGTGCAAATCAACGAGGACGTTCGTTCCAAGCTCTATGACTATGCGCTTGAAGCGGTTTGCACCACGGGTGAGGAAGTCGTGGTGGACTGTTATTCGGGCGCAGGGCTTCTCACCGCCATGGTCGCCAAACAGGCAAAGCGCGCCTACGGCATCGAGCTGTCCGCCGAGGCAAGCCGTTGCGCCGACCGTTTGAAAGAAAAAAACGGCTTACAAAATATGCACAATATCTGCGGCAAGGTAGAGGAAAAGCTTTTTTCGGTTTTAGAGCGGGAGCGTGGCAACCGCCTTTCCTTAGTTCTCGACCCGCCGCGCGCCGGCATTCATAGAAGCGTGGTGCACGCCATTCACAATTCGGGCATTGAAAAATTGGTTCTCATCTCCTGCAATCCCGCCACACTCGCACGGGATTTGGGTATTCTGACGGGCACGCTCATCGAGGACGAAAAAGGCCAGCTCATCAAGGGCATGGGTGCGGGGAATTATTACATTGAGTCCATTTTGCCCTTTGACATGTTCCCCCAAACCAAACACGTTGAGACTGTCGTTTGTCTGACGCGAAAATAAAGGAGAAAACGTATGTCCATATTTACGATAACATTTTGTGCCATTATCGTTATAATTTATATTCTTGATACTTTTTTTATTATTCCGAAAACAAAAACTGTTACATTAAAAGAAATGCTTCTTACAGGACATACCAAGGGTTATATAAATAATGCGCTGCATTTATCTGAAAAGAAAATCAAAAAAGGACAAGTATGGCGTTTGGTATCATCGTCACTTCTTCATGTGGGAACCTTTCACATCATCTCAAACGTCGTTGCAATGTTAATTGTCGGCTATGCTCTTGAACCTCAAATCGGTACAGAAAAACTTGCGCTTTGTTACATTGGATCTGCGTTCATATCGGGGCTTTATATGGCGTTTGTCTATAAACTTCAAGAAGGCGAAGGCGCATCAACCGGAATTTACGGTCTGATAGCCGTGTTTTTTCTTCTTGCCGTTAAAAAAGGGACTTTAATGTTTTCAGATCTTTCATTATTTTCTGTTATAATTCTCTTTATTTATACAATCGGCGGAATGTTTATGGGAAAATCTACGGCATGGGAACATATATCGGGTTTTGCAGGCGGATTGTTGATGGGAGTTATCTTTATTAAATAATTTATAAACGAGGTGAAATCGGTTGAATTACATAGAATACGGAAATGCAAATAAAGAGACCATGATTTTTCTGCACGGAGGGGGATTCTCGTGGTGGAATTATCGGGAGGTCGCCAAAATACTGTCGTCCGATTATCATATCATCTTGCCAATATTGGATGGGCATGCCCAAAGTGACGATGATTTTTCAACAATAGAAGAGAACGCACAAAGAATTATCTCTTTTATTGACGAGCGCTTGGATGGCTCCGTTCTGCTGATTGGAGGACTGTCTCTCGGCGGACAAATTCTGCTTGAAATTTTATCGCAAAGAAAAAATATCTGTCGGTATGCGTTGGTGGAGAGCGCGCTGGCGATACCTTCAAAATTTACGTATTCAATGATTAAACCGGCTTTTGGAAGCTGTTACGGTTTGATAAAGCATAGATGGTTCTCCAAGCTTCAATTTTCATCGTACCGAATCAAACAAGACTTGTTTGAGGATTATTTTCGAGATAGCTGCGGTATTTCAAAGTCAAATATGATTGCTTTTTTACAGGCAAATTCCTTGTACTCTTTAAAAGAGTCCTTAAAAGATTGTTTCGCAAAAACGTACGTATTCGTTGGCGAAAAGGAAAATGCAATCATGAAAAAATCCGCAAATAAAATTCATGAAGCGTTGCACGGCAGCATTTTGCAGCCTTTGCCTAAAATGTATCACGGACAGTTTTCCATGAATCACGCCGACGATTATGCGAATACGGTAATACGGATAATACAAAATTCATAAAACACAAAAAGGGGCGGATTCTTATGAACCCGTCCCTTTCGTATATTTTTATATTTTCTTATTTATCAAAGTTGACGATGGTGGCAAAATCGGTTTTTAAGGAAGCGCCGCCGATCAAACCGCCGTCGATGTCCTTTTGTGCCATCAAGCCCTTGCAGTTGGCTGCGTTCATCGAACCGCCGTACTGAATCTTCACACGGTTTGCCGCCTTGTGTCCAAACAGCTTGGAGAGCTTTTTGCGGATATACGCAATGGTTTCCTGCGCCTGTTCGTCGGTAGCGGTCTTGCCCGTGCCGATTGCCCAAACGGGTTCGTACGCAATGACGAGCTTGGTGAGGTCTTCCACGCCGGCTAAGCCGTCGGTCAGCTGTTTATCCAAAACGGCGTTGGTCTTGCTGCTTTCTCTCTCTTCCAGCGTTTCGCCTACGCAGACGATGGGGGTTAAGTCGTTGGCGAGTGCAGCCAAGGTTCTCTGGTTAACCGTCTGGTCGGTTTCGCCGAAGTACTGACGGCGTTCGCTGTGGCCGATGATGACGTATTTCACGCCGTATTCCTTGAGCATTTCTGCGGAAATTTCACCCGTATAGGCGCCGTTTTTTGCCCAGTGCATATTCTGCGCGCCGATTTTAATTCTCGAGCCCTTTGCCGCTCTCACCATGGTGGGGATTAAAATAGCGGGTACGCAGAGGGCTACGTCGCACTTTGCACCCTTCACCAAGGGCTTCAACTCTTTAATCAAAGCAGCGCCGCTTTCAGCGGTCATGTTCATTTTCCAATTCCCTGCAATAAAAGGTCTTCTCATAGTTATCACGTTCTCCTTGAAAATATTTTTGATGTATGTAAATATATTTTTTTTAATGCAACAATAGGCTGAAACGGTTTGCTTCAGCCTATGTTTTTATGTCAATTAGTTCTTATCGTTCAAGCAAGCGATGCCGGGCAGAACCTTACCTTCGAACAGTTCGAGGGAAGCGCCGCCGCCGGTGGAGATGTGGCTCATCTTATCGGCAAAGCCGAGGGTCTGTACAGCAGCTGCGCTGTCGCCGCCGCCGATGATGGTGGTGCACTTGCCGTAGAGGTTAGCGAGAGCCTGTGCAACGGCAATGGTGCCTTGCGCCAAGGTGGGATTTTCAAATACGCCCATGGGGCCGTTCCAGATTGCCGACTTTGCGGTGTCGAGCAGGTTGGTGAACATCTGACGGGTAGCGGGACCGATATCCAAGCCCATCATATCGTCGGGAATGCTCATGGTATCCACAATCTTGGTTTCGATGGGAGCGTCGATGGGGCTGGGGAAGGAAGCGGCTGCAACGGTATCTACGGGCAATACGATGTGCTTGCCGAGCTTTTCAGCCTTTTCGAGCATTTGCTTGCAGTATTCAATCTTTTCGTCGTCTACGAGCGAGGTGCCGACGTTGCCGCCCTTAGCCTTGATGAAGGTATAAGCCATACCGCCGCCGATGAACAGGGTATCGCACTTTTCCAAGAGGTTGGAAATAACGTTGAGCTTATCGGCAACCTTAGCGCCGCCCAAAATGGCGATGAAGGGGCGTTGGGGATTTTCCAACGTATCAGCCATAACGGTGAGTTCCTTTTCAATGAGGAAGCCGCAAACGGCGGTCTTTACCAAGCCCTTTTCAACGATAGCGGCAGTGGAAGCGTGGCTGCGGTGTGCGGTACCGAAAGCGTCGTTAACGTAAATTTCGCAATATTCAGCCAAAGCAGCGCAGAAATCGTCTTCCTTCTTGGTTTCGCCGTTGTGGAAACGGAGGTTTTCGAGGAGTACGCATTCGCCGTCCTTGCAAGCGGCAACCTTAGCCTTTGCGTCTTCGCCGATAACGTCGGTAGCAAAGGTAACTTTGTTGTCCAGGAGTTCGTTCAATCTGTCTGCAACGGGCTTTAAGGTGAGCTTCTTCTTGTCGCCTTCAGCCTTAGCAAGCAATTCAGCCTTAGCGGCTTCCTGTTCTTCTGCGGGCAGAGCGTCTACCTTAGCCTGTTCTTTTTTATTGAGCTTAACTTTTGCGTCGAATACGTTGTGGGGTTTGCCCATGTGGGAGCAAAGGGTAATTTTAGCGCCTTTCTCCATGAGGAATTTAATGGTGGGCAGAGCGCCTTGAATACGGTTTTCATCGGTGATAACGCCGTCTTTCATGGGGACGTTGAAGTCGCATCTTACCAGGACCTTTTTGCCCTGAATATTGCCGAGATCGCTAACTGACATCTTATTCATAATTTATAATCTCCTTAAAGATAAAAAATTTATTTTTATTTTCAAACGGTTTTATTTTACCCTTTTTTTAACCGATTGTCAACAGTATGAGCGAAGAATTGTATCAATATAGTGCAAAAAAGTATAATTTTTCCATCAAAAAACAAAAAAAATGTCAAATTGAAAAATTTTCCGTTCATTTGTTTGACAAAAGCCGTTTTGCATGATAAAATATTCAAGCTGTCTTTTAAGGGCGTAGTGCGCCCTGCGGACAACCGTATTACCTTATTATATAATAATAGGGTGGCAAAAACCGACTTCTTTAAATTGCGTAAGGGCAGTTTATAAGAATATATTCCAAAATTTTGTAAGGAGGTAGAAGTATGCCCACAATCAACCAGTTAATCAAACACGGCAGAGAGAAACAGACCTTTAAGTCCAAGAGTCCTATTTTGGACAACTGTCCTCAAAAGCGTGGCGTTTGCTTATCTGTAACGACCACCACCCCTAAGAAGCCTAACTCGGCTTTGAGAAAGATTGCCCGTGTTCGTTTGACCAACAAGCAGGAAGGTGTTGTTTACATTCCCGGCGAAGGTCACAACCTGCAAGAGCACAGCTCGGTTCTCGTTCGTGGCGGACGTGTTAAGGACCTTCCCGGTGTTCGTTATCACATCGTTCGCGGTGCGCTCGATACGGCAGGCGTTGCAAAGCGTATGCAGTCCCGCTCCAAGTACGGCGCAAAACGCCCTAAGTAAGGTTTAGTCTTACACACGCAAATCAAGCAAATCACACAAATTTAAGTTTCAATGTCACTCCTACTTAATTTCGGAATATATCAAATACAAAGATGCCCGATAATAAAGTAGGCAGTATGCGAAAGTTATTTTCGCAGAAGATTCGCTACCGTCCGTCGGAAAATTCCGATAAACGGCAAGTGATAGCTGTACTAAAGGGTAGCTTCAAAGCCCTTAACCAAAAAATATTTAAAGGAGGATTCATACAATGCCCAGAAGAGGTAGTGTACCCAAAAGAGATGTATTACCCGATCCCGTGTATAACAGCAAGGTTGTAACCAAGCTTATCAACCAGATTATGCAGGACGGTGAAAAGAGCGTTGCTCAAAGAATCGTATACGAAGCATTCGAAATGATGCAAGCTAAGTTGAACGTAGACGCAATCGAAGTGTTCACCCAAGCAATGAACAACGTAATGCCTATGGTAGAAGTAAAGGCTCGCCGTGTCGGCGGTGCAAACTATCAGGTTCCTATTGAAATCAGACCTGAAAGACGTCAAACTCTCGCTATCCGTTGGTTGGTTATCAACACCAAGAAGAGAAGCGAAAGAGGTTTGGCCTTCAAGTTGGCAGGCGAACTCATGGACGCTTACAACAATGCCGGCGGTTCTGTTAAGAAGAAAGAAGAAACGCACAGAATGGCAGAAGCAAACAAGGCGTTTGCGCACTTCAAGTTTTAATTGAGTAGCAAATCGTATGGCTAGAGAATTTGACTTAAAGCATACAAGAAATTTCGGCATCATGGCACACATCGATGCCGGTAAAACCACCACCACCGAGCGTATTCTGTTCTACACGGGCAGAACGCACAAAATCGGTGAAACGCACGAAGGTTCGGCAACCATGGACTGGATGGTACAGGAGCAGGAGCGTAGTATTACCATCACTTCTGCCGCAACGACCTGCCAGTGGAAGTGGCACCGCATCAATATTATCGATACCCCCGGCCACGTTGACTTTACCGTTGAAGTGGAACGCTCGCTGCGTGTGCTTGACGGCTCGGTAACGGTTTTCTGCGCCAAGGGC
>JAFVZP010000028.1 GCA_017508105.1 Clostridia bacterium | reverse complement strand
TATATATTAGCACCATCGCTTTTTAAAGTCCAGCGTTTTTTTAATCTATTTTTAAATTTTTTTAATTTTTTTCCACCACTTTTTTCATAATATGCAAAAAGAAGGGAATGTGTCCCTTCTCCTTTCCTTATTTATATATTATATATTATTTTGTCTATTTTTACGGTAAAACGCTTATTGGCAACCGCTGCAGGTTTTGCAGTTTCCGCTGCATTTTTTGCTCGGCTTGCCCGTGGCGGTCAGCACCGTGCCCGAATAGCTGCGCTCGCAAACGCTGTTACATTCGGGGCAGCGCACCTCGTCGGTAAAGCTTTTTACCAGCTCGTCAAACTCTTTTTTGCACTGCTGGCATTTGTACTGCAACAATGGCATGGGTGCCTCCTTTTGGGCTTTAGTCCTTTATATGGTTTTTCTTGCCGCGCACCTTTTTGACGGGCTTATTGCCGTCGATAATCTTATTGGATTCGGTGATGCGGAAGATAAAGAAGCTGACGATTGCCGTGATGATTGCGGTGACGCCCAGGATGACGGCAAAGCCAAAATCCCAGTTCTGGAAGGGAACGGGCACGTTCATACCCCATATACTTGCGATCAGGGTAGGCACGCTGATGATGAGCGTGACGATGGTCAACAGCTTCATGACTACGTTCATGTTGTTGGAAATGACCGAAGCAAACGCATCCATGGTGTCCTTTAAAATATTGCGGTAAATGGTACACATTTCGTTTGCCTGCGTGTTTTCAATGATGACGTCGTCGAATAAATCCTGATATTCCTCTACGCTCTCGACTGCCTTTAATTTTTTAACGTGGCTGTATACGCGCATATTGGACGTCAACGAAGTGGAGAAGTATACCAGGGAGTTTTCCAATTCCAATAACTGAATGAGGTCCTTATTCTTCATGGAACGCTGCAATTCCGACTGGATACGCATGGACTTTTTATCAATTTGACGGAGCGAGGACAGGAACTTCTTGGCATTGCCCATCATAAAGTTGAGCAAAAAGAATACCGATTTCGAGGTATCCACCTTGATACGGTTGGAGATAAAGTCGCCTAAGATGGAGTTGCCGTGCAAGGATACGGTGATGATGCATTTTTCGTTGAAAATGACGGCGACAGGGAGCGTTTCGTACATATCGCCCTCTTCGGTATCGCGCATGATAGGCGTGTCCATCAAGAACATGCTGTTGCCCTCGTCAATTTCCACACGGGCGGTTTCCTCTTCGTCGAGGGCGGCCTTGATCATTTCTTCGGGCACGCCGGTGAGGGCGACGATGTCTTCTACCTCGTCGTCGGTGGGGTTGACCATGTCAATCCAGCATTTTTCTTGGAAATTCTGAAGTTGCGCCATGTACAGCTTTTCATTGGTTTGAAAGAATTTTACCATACTCGCACTCTCCTTTTATACGTATAGATTTACCTCGCAGCTTTTTAGGCATAAAAAAACGCACGGAAAACAACTTCCGTGCGTTAAAAATACCAAATATGTACTTTGGCTACTTCTATCAATACTGCGCGGAAGGTGTTTGTTGTTTCATCTTGCATCGATGATTGTCGGGAACGGCGTCCATATTTCACTCCTAAAAAGAACTTAGCAGTTTCATTATAAACCCAAAAACCGACTTTGGCAAGTGTTTGACGCAAATTTTTTTCCGCTTTTTTTATTTTTTAAATGACCGCCGTACCCGATACGAAGGAATCAAACAGCCCCTCTACGTCCACGCCCGTCTTTTTAAAGCAGGCAATCATATCCTCGGGTGTGGCAATTTTATAGCAATAGTCGGTATAATACCGCTTGAGCCCCGAAAAGAAGCGACTGTCGCCTATACCCTCACGCAGGGTGTCAAAGAGAAGCAAACCTTTATTATAGGTCAGATTGACGTATTCGTATTCGCTGATAAAGCTTGAAAGCGAACGGCTCATGGCGGTGTTGCTTTCGCCGAAAATCTGACTGTAAATGCTGTAATACGCCTTATAATTGGTGAGCGCCTTGTGCAGCATATCTTTGCGTGTTTTGCCGTAGGCTTCGTGCGTTTCGTAAAAGAGCAGGGTGGAATATTCAGCCAAGCCCTCGTCCATCCAAGCGTGCTCCTGTTGGTTGTTTCCCACGGCGGCGTACCACCATTGGTGCGCCGTTTCGTGCACCACGGTGTAGAGATAATTTTCTCTGTCTAATGCGTCGGAGAGCAGTACCATGCCCGGATATTCCATGCCACCGTAGCAAAAACCCGTCTGCACGAGAGAATAGCTTTCGTAGACGTATTCGCCGAAGCTTTGAGAGAAATAGGAGAGCGCCTCACACGCCGTTTGCAGCGTTTCTTGGGGATTGGCGTCCTCGTAATAATAATAGCTGACCGTAACGCCGTCCAATTTTTGCGAGCAGACCTCCAAGCCGTTGCCAAAGGCAAGGGCAAAATCTCTGGAAGAGCTCAGCGAATAGCGGTAGGTAACCTTTCCGTCCTTTTGCGCGGTTTTACCCGCCGCCGAGGCGGCGACGGAGTAGCCTGCGGGCACGGTAAAAGACACGTCGTAGTCGGCACACTCACTGTAAAAGGGGTCGCCGTCCGTATAGTACACGCATTCGTAAAAGCCGTTTTGCTCCTCGTAGGCGCAGAGAATGGGGAAGAAATTGCCCAAATTGACTACCTTTTCGGTGATACCCGTGCGGTGATTGACCTTGGCGAGCGTGAGCGTGAAAGCGATATGAATTTGCGCCTGCTCTTCGGGGTAGAGAGCTTGATTGAGTGTAACCGAGAGAATATTTTTATCCTCACCGCAAATTTCCCAGCTTGCGGCACCCTCGACGGAGGTGATTTCTATATTGCCGTAGCTCTCGCCGTCGTAGTAGGCCACCGAGTAATACACCGAGGAAACGGGCTGAAAGCGTGCATCCTCACGGAAGGCGTTGGGGAAGAGATTGAATTTTAAAACTGAGATTTCGTTCTGCGTGGAATTGACGTATGTAAAAGTCATATCCGCCGTAACCATGCCCGTATCGGGCGTGTATTCCGCGGTGATTTCGTAACGGTTGGATTGGGGCGAATTATCGCAGGAAACCAAGGTGAACATACCGCACAGCAGCACGGCGGATAAGAGAATGCAGAGCGTTTTTTTGAGCATAAAAACAATAACCTCCCGACAATGTTTCGGTAGGTTATTGTATGCTCGTACCAATTGGTTCATGCCAAAGGGACAAAAGTTTATTTCTCGGAAAGTGTGAAATATTGGGCAGGGTCAGCGAGCGTGTCACCGAAGTACATTTCAAGGTGCAAGTGCGCGCCCGCTTTATATTCTCCGCCCGTGGCCTGCGAAACCTTGGCAATCACTTGCCCCTGCGTTACCTTATCGCCGACGGACAGACTCTCTACGGGGTCGACGTAGCCGTAGACAACGGTCACGCCGTCGTCCTTTACGAGCGTGATTTGCGTGCCGGAGAGTACGTCGCCCGACTCAATGGATTGGACGGTGGCGTTGCACACGGCGTATACCTCGCTGCCCGCCTCGGCGGATACGTCGATGCCGACGTGCTCGTAATAGCAGTTGAGCGTGGAATTATAGTGAAAGCCCTGACGGGTGATGACCGTCATGCTCTCCAAGGGGTTGACGTAGGACGTGGTCGTGCCCGTGTTGACGTCGCCTTCATCGGGCTCGTTGGGTAGAGTTGAATTGTTTGTGTTCCCGCCTACGTTGGAGTTGCCCGTGTTATCCACGACGGGGGATTGGGTAAAGATACCGTTGACCGCCAAGACGATGAGCACGATGACGGCTGCGAAGAAAATGACGCTGGCGCTTAAAACGGCGTACAGCCATGCCCTTTTACGCACCTTGACGCTATTTTCCGATTGTTGAGTTTGTTTCATGATAAAGACCTCCGATTTTTAAGAAAAAATAAGTTTGACGCTTGAATTTTTGACCGATTGTATGGGCTTTATACCGCCAAGAGAAAAAATTTATAAAAAATTTGCATTAAAACCCGCCGAAGATGATGGGCGTACCCACCGCCGTGGTAGTTTGGCTTTGCGCAACGTGAAGATTGACCGTATATTCGCCAATTTCAATCTGGCTTTCCAATTGCGGGCTAAAACAGTAATAATTGACGATGCCGTCCACCTCCTCCGTCCATAAAATTTCGGCTTGGTATTTTTCTATCAACTCCTCCGCCGAATATTGTTGGACGCAATATCGCGTGCTCTCGCCCGTGAGCGAGCTTTTCAAAAGATATTTGTATACGGGAACGAGCGCGGGCGTGGAACAGGTAATCATCTTTGCCTGCGAGGAACTGCTGTGCGTATAAAATACGTAACTCTCCCCCATTTCAAACGCCGTTTGCGTCTGCATAGCCGAGGGCAAGGACATAAGCGCAAGGGCGCAGACGAAACTTGCCGTTAAACGAATAAATTT